>NZ_JBIWEX010000037.1:0-26752 GCF_044762745.1 Psychrobacillus sp. NPDC096426
CGCCAGCGTTCGTCCTGAGCCAGGATCAAACTCTCCATAATAGAGAACTTAAAAAGCTCATTTTGTTTTGCTGGCATCATCATTAAATGATGTCATAATTGTTTTGCTTTCAGACTAAAATTAAATTAGTCTTTCAAGCTATATGTCTTAACGTTTTGCATGTTCAGTTTTCAATGTTCATGTTGTCGTTTTGTTTTGGCAACCTTTGTATCTTAACACCATTTTAACATGAATGTCAACACTAAAACATAAAGTTTATTAAAATGATTTGAAAAGGTGTGTGTTACTTTGAAAAAAAAGATATTGTTAGTAGGTTCGGTAACATTATTAATCACTCTATTATTCATCGTTCCAAGAAACTATTCTTCTATACTTCCGGTTTTTCAATTAACAGAGAAGCCGACGGTTATTTCTAAAGGAACATACGGAAAAACAGTCACAATCGATTTAACGTTTGGGAAAGATGAAATTGAAACACTGCTGAAAGATATAAAAGCACCTTACCCCCATTTTTTTATTAGCACTGAGTGGATGGAACGTTCTATGGTCATTATAAAGGTTATGCAAGAAAAACATATTCCGATTGGGCTATTAGGTCAGGAAGGGGAAAACTATATAGAGAATCCTGTTTTATTTCAAAAAGAAGTGGATCAATTCGAAAAAATTATTGGTGAAAAACCACTTTGGTTTCGAACAAAAGATTATCAATTTCCAGTGGAGCTACAAGAAATTGCTTGGAAGCAAGAGGTAAACTTACTTAGTTCAAGTAAGTATTGGAATGAAGAAGTTCCTGTACTCACAAAAGGAGATGTCCTTTCTATACCACTTCACCAAGATAATCGGGTTGATATAAAACAACTCACCCAACTTTTAGAGTCGCAATCATTTTTACCTATAGAACAAAATATATTCGGTTTAAAAATGAACACAAAAACGTTTCCTGAATAGAAAAGACTGCCATGACAATCATTCGTCGTGGCAGTTTTCATTTACTTTGTTTTCGTAGCGATTGCTTTTCTTCTCTCTTGTCTTCGTGCCTCTAATTTCAAGCGATCTTCATCTGATTTTGCATTGTATTTTGGTAAAGCCAATAATTGGTATGCATTTACAGCAAGAATAGGGAATAATAATAACGTTACCCAACTGTCCACATTATCTGCTCGTACCATTAATACCGGCAGCCACTCTAGTGTGGTTACAACAATCATAAAGAATAATGCGGAAATAAGGGTATGTTTTTTGGTCAAATTGGCTTTTGCTATTGCGACTACTATAGCTGTAATTATTAATATTGCAAGTAAAATAACGTAAAGCCAAATTTGTCCCGTTGTTTCTGCATTTGGACGGAAACGGAACATAACTAAATCAAAAATAACGATAGCAATAATGAGTAACTGAACCCAATTCCAAAGCGTAAGCGTTCGAAAAATATTAACACCCATTTGATGAATCGTTAAGTACGCAAAATAACCCATTTGCGCAATTACACTTACTGTAAAGCCCATAACAATCATAAATGCGAAAGCGGCAAAAAATTCGCCCCATTGGCCTGCCTCAAAATATTTCGCAAAAGCATCATCCCAACGTATAAATAAACCCAAAATGCCGGTAATAACTCCACCGATCAACATGGCATTTAGAAAAAATTTAAACCAGTTTCGTATAGTCACAGCAAGATTTCCTCCAACTTTTCTATTTCTTCTACCCATTAAATTGTAACAACCATTTACCTAAAAATCTATTTCTTCCTGGTTACTATACATATTTCTGAAACAAATGTGAACAATAATCGAAAGGACGGTGACGAATATGAAGTATTTTGCACTTATTTTGCTAAGTCTTGGGCTTCTCTCTGGTTGTAGTGGTTCTTCTGCTCCTCCTTCTTATGAGGAAAATAAAAAAATGCTCATAGATGCGTTACAAACTGAAGATGGTAAAAAAGCCATTCGAACACTTTTAGATGATCCCGCATTTAAAGAGTTGTTAGTAATTGATAATGAGCAAGTGAAGAAATCGGTGGAACAAACTATGTTATCCAAAGAAGCGGAAGAATTTTGGAAAAAAGTTTACCAGGATCCTAAATTTTCAGAGACTATGGCAAAAAGTATGATAAAACAACAAGAAGAACTAATGAAAGCGTTGATGAAGGACCCCACTTATTTACAAGACTTAGAAAGCTTTTTTGGTTCTGCTGATATGAAAAAGGAATTAGGGAAAGTGCTACAATCCAGTGATATGCGGAAAGAGATGCAAAAGGTTGTAGAGGAAACCATTCAAAGTCCTTCATTGCAATCGAAGTGGCAAAAACTAGTGGAAGAAGCTGGTTCGCAGAAAGAAAGTGGCGGTGGATCAAAAGAGGAATCGGGTTCTTCTGCTCAAAAGAAAGGCGAAACGGAAAAATAAGGCCGCTCCCCAAGTGGAAACGGCCTTTTCTTATGCTTTTTCGATTACTTTTTGTGCAATTTCTAAATAGATTTTTCCGGTTTCATGAGTTTCGGCATATACAGAAGGAGCAAAATCGATGTCATTCCAATCGGGTTGTCCTAATGGAAGTTGACCAAGCAATTCTGTACGTAGTTCGTCCGCAAGCTTCGGACCGCCACCTTTACCGAAAACAAATTCACGCTCGCCTGTAGACTTCGCTTCATACCAAGACATATTTTCAATAACCCCAAGTATTTCATGATCAGTTTGAAGTGCCATCGCACCTGCTCTTGCAGCAACGAAAGCAGCTGTTGGATGTGGTGTTGTTACAACGATTTCTTTTGACGCTGGTAACATTTGATGAATGTCTAATGCAACATCTCCGGTACCTGGTGGTAAATCTAATAGTAAATAATCTAATTCTCCCCACTCGACATCTTTAAAGAATTGATCTAATACCTTCCCAAGCATTGGCCCACGCCATACAACCGGCGTATTATTTTCCACAAAGAACCCCATAGAGATAACTTTTACCCCTTTACGTTCTACTGGAATGATACGATCCTCTTTTATTTGTGGGATATCTTTTACACCCATCATATCTGGTACACTAAATCCATAAATATCCGCGTCTACTAGTCCTACTTTTTTGCCTAAACGAGCCAGTGCTACTGCTAAATTGACTGATACAGTAGATTTACCAACTCCACCTTTACCAGAAGCAATGGAGATAATTTTTACTTTGCTATTCGGGGAAAGAATGCTCTCACTGTCGCTCTCTTTTGCTTTCCCACGGAATTGTTCTAGTACTTCTTTCGGTAATTCTTCAAATCGAATACCTACTGTTGCTGCTCCTGCATCTTTCAATACTTCTACTACTTTAGTTTGTAGTTGCATTTGCTCTGCTGAATTTATTTTGGCGATTGCTAGTTTGACACTAACATGATTTTTTTCTTCTTTTATGGATACTGTGGATATTCCGTTTGTTTCTGCTAAAGTTCTATGTAAAAAAGGATCATTTAATTCGCCAAGTAATGCACGAACTTGTTGCTCGTTAATCATCTGTAGACACTCCCCTTTAGTTAACTATTCGCAATATAGTATACCATATACGAGTGTCTACATTCCCAAACATTGGCTCAGTAAATATTAGCTTCTACAAAACGGAGTACGCCCTCCGAAATTGCATCAACCATTTGATTTTGATATTTATCTGATTGCAACAATTCTCGCTCTTCATTGTTACTTATAAATCCTGTTTCCACTAACACTGCCGGAGCCTTTGCTTTTTTCAAAATATATACTTGTTTAATCGAAAGTGCTTCTCTTTCCGTATTGCCTATATTTTCTCTAATAGAACCTTGAATAGACTTGGCTAATAGCTCTCCTCCATCGTGACCTTCTGCATGATAAAATACTTGGGCACCACGCCATCTCTCTTCAGGGACCGCATTCACGTGTAAACTAATCACAAGATCTGCTTCGGAGTTGTTCATAATTTCTTCGCGAAGGAGTAGATCTGCTCGCTTTCTAGATCGAGTTGTAGGGAAGTCTTTATCCGGCATATGCTCTGCAACAGCATCTCCTTCTTTCGTTCGCGTCATGACGACTGTTGCTCCTTGTGCTTTTAGCTTTTTCTCTAACTTTAATGACATAGCTAATGTAATGTCACGTTCCACTACTTCCCCATGACTTGCACCACCATCTATCCCCCCATGCCCTGGGTCAATGACAATTTTCACGCCACTTAACGGATTTGGTAGGAAAAAACCAGTATCACTTGCCTTCGTTCCATAAACAACGGCAAGCAAAGATATTAAAAACAATACGAAGATGATTATCCACTTTTTCAGGTTCATCGCTCCTTTTTCACTCATTATACGTATGAGGGACAAAGAGTATGATAGCTTTAATTAGTCATTTTTCGATTCGGTAGATTCCTTTTTTGACTCTTAATGTACAGCCGTTTTTTGTAAAAATACTTATCGTATGTTTATTACTTTCATCAGTACTTCCTACATAATAATTGGCTTGCATTTTCTTCATTATCTCTAATGTAAGCTTATGAAGCTTAGTCCCTAGTCCTTGCCCTCGCATGTCAGGGACAACTCCAAAGTAGAACATCCTTCCTTCACTTTGTGTCCCCATCTCAATATGTGGAATACTTATCCCGACTAATTTATTATCTACAAAAAAGGAGTAACAATTTCTTCTCCACTCGTCTCCTAACTCACTAGCTATCGAAGCCATTACTTGCTCGATGGGCTGAGGTATATTTTTATTCGCCGTTCCCGTTAGACATAGCTCGTATGCTTCCGCAAATTCAGTATCCTTCATAAGCCCTTCTGCTAACGAATAAAACAAAAGATCACTTTCCTGTTCAATCTCATCTTCCAACTGCTTCGTGTACTCCACAATAGAAGAAATTTTACTAAACCCTCGCGCAAGCAACCAACTTTCAAATGCCTCATCCATTAGTAAAGATAGATAGCCTATTTGTTCATTTTCGTAAGCTCTTAAAATTTAAGTAAATGCTTCTTTGTAATCCTCTTCAGATTTGCAATACGCTTTTTCGCTTTTAATGAGATTGAATAGTTGCATGTGTAGCCCTCCCTTTTTTTATCCGGTTACTAAGATAAAAAGATGGTATAGCAAGCAATGTAATTCCACCAATAATCGTAAATACTAGTGCTCCACTATTCAAACTGTCTAAAAGTACGCCTCCCATACTCGGTCCCGCAATTCTTCCAACTGATTTCACGCCAGATAAAGCAAAATACGTTCCTTTTTCATGATCTGCACACATGCCATCTATATGGATATCTATCATTGTGAAAACTAGCACTTCGCCCGCTGTAAAAACGACCATCGCCAAGAGTAATAATAGAATTTGTTCACTCTGCCCAAAGCAGATTAGACCTACCGATAACAAAACACTGCCTATTATTAGGGAAGACGTCGTACTAATAACTTCTCCCAATTTATAAACAAAATATTGAATAATGATTACTGTAATAGCATTCGTTGTAATTAGCCATGCAAAATATTGAATCGCTAGCTCATGATTAAACCTTATACCTAAATATTGACTAAACGTCGAGTCGAACTGGCTATAACCGAAGCTTATAAAAATCAATGCTAATATAAAAATGCCAAATGCATAATCCTTCTTAAATACATAGAAAGATTGTAAAATAGATGGCTTTTCCTTAGGTGCGGTTACTTGTTTCATAGGGTATTTTTTAAAAATAATTGCAAAAGTTATAATATTAATAAAGAAAATAAAGCCTACTACAAAAAACAACTTCTCTATACCATACTGCTGAAAATACACGGATGTTAACGGCGCAATAGCGGCAGATATATTGATAAGGAAATATCGAATATTAAATATGAACCTTCTATTTTCTGGTTCTGTATAAAGGCTTAACAATACACGATAAGTCGGCTCAACGACCGCTTGGCTCGCACCAAGCAATGCTGCAAATAATATAAATCCAACATATTGATCGATAAAAGGAAAATATATATAACATCCTAAATAACCGATTAACCCAGTTATAATTACTTTGTCTTTGGGAAATCTATCAATATAAGGCCCTACCAAAAAACTCATGATTAAGTTTGATAAAGCAAGGGTAGAAATAATCGTTCCTATTTGAACCGCTGAATAATGAAATTCATTTAACAAAAATAGCGTTAAGTACGGTAATACTAAAAAAGTTCCAAATCGTGCGATAAAAATACTAACGAGAATCGTTGACGTCACAATATTTAACTTGCTTTTCATATGTCACCCCTTTTTCCTGAGTTGGAATAGACATACACAATCCGCCCTTTTAAAACAATCTTCGCTTCTACACACATCCCAATTTTATCCGCTACTTTTTTAGAAGCTTCATTTTCCTGCTGAATTAAGGAAATCATTCTATCTATTCCTAATTGATTTACCCCTCTATGTAATAAGGCTTTCGCTGATTCGGAAGCATAGCCATTTCCCCAATATTCTTTTGCAATCCAATAACCTATCTCAAGCTCATCTTTACCATTTACTTTTTGCGGAACAATTCCAGCATGCCCAACTGGGACATTATCTTCTTTCCGAACAATCACTTTTAAACCGTACTCGCTATTCATTTCATAGTGACTATATATCCATTCTAAAAATGCTTGAGTACCTTCTTGATCTCGCGTATCACCATTTCCAATATAGCGGACCATTTCCGGATCAGATAACATGTCATATAAAAAATCGAAATCATCTTGTGTATACAAACGGAATAACAGCCTTTCAGAAGTAAACTCCATATTTCATCACCTACTGAATTTTTCTATTTATCAAACATCTACTAAATATACACCTCCAAAAACAACGAAACAACCACTTTTTTAAATGGTGTAACAAGTGTCTGTCGCCTGTTGTAATATTCCTTGTTTACCAGAGCTACTTATAAAGGATAGTTTGCGTAATATGGGATAATGTGTCGTAAGGAAGTTACCGCTGCAGATGGACGCTTTCGGCCGGGTGAGTGATTAGCCACCACCGACGCTACGCGTACGTTGTGATTTCTTATTTGTCTCACTCATCCCGCTGAAGTCGTCGCCCTTCCGCTTCAATCCACTAAAATTACTAGCTAATCAGTTTCGAATTTACAGTATATGGTTGAACGCGACAAAATCCACTGCGAACGAGACAAACTGGCTTTGAACACGACAAAGACTACACCGAGCACGACATAAAGACCGCTCAACCCGACAAACCCGAAGATCCTATCCTTATGACGCATTATCTCAAAAAAGGGCATATCTTATATCGTATTGTTGAGAGAAAGTTATTCGTATACCATAGATTTTGTGATTTCCTAAAACTAAAAAAGCACCTCTCGAGAATCTCGAGAAGTGCTTTGAACTGATAATATAAAATTAACGTTTTGAGAACTGAGGTGCACGACGAGCGCCTTTAAGTCCTGGTTTTTTACGTTCTTTCATACGTGGGTCACGTGTTAAGAATCCTGCTGATTTTAATGCTGAACGGAAATCAGGATCTACTGTAAGTAATGCACGTGCAATACCGTGACGGATTGCTCCTGCTTGACCTGTGAATCCACCACCATTAACGTTTACGTGTACATCGTAGCTACCCAAAGTTTGAGTAGTTACTAATGGTTGTTTAATAACTTCACGTAAAGTTTCATATGGTACGTAATCTTCTACGTCACGTTTGTTGATAACGATTTTTCCTTCGCCTGGTACTAAACGTACGCGTGCTACTGAACTTTTACGGCGACCAGTGCCGATATATTGAACTTGTGCCAAGTGTATGTCCTCCTCTTAGTTATTATCCGCGAAGCTCGTATGCTTCTGGTTTTTGTGCTGCGTGTGGATGCTCTGCTCCAGCGTAAACGTTTAGTTTAGAAAACATTTGACGGCCTAAAGAGTTTTTTGGAAGCATTCCTTTGATCGCTAATTCGATCATTTTCGTTGGGTACTTAGTACGCATTTCTAAAGCAGTACGTTGTTTAAGACCACCAGAGAATTGTGTGTGACGGTAGTAAATTTTATCATTTAACTTGTTTCCAGTTAAATGAATTTTTTCCGCGTTGATAATGATCACGTGATCACCTGTATCAACGTTCGGTGTGAATGTTGGTTTGTTTTTACCACGTAAAATAGCTGCAACTTCAGAAGCTAGACGACCAAGAGTTTGGCCTTCAGCGTCTACTACTAACCATTTACGTTCTACTTCGTGACCTTTAGCCATGAATGTTGTACGCATGTATTTTGTCCTCCTAATTCAATCATAATCGATCTATAATTTTCTATATCCTCATACCAATAAGTTTCGGGGCTTATATTGTGGGGTTAATGAAAATACCATACATCATCTTACCCCGAATACGTCATTTAGTCAAGCGTTTTATGAAAAACACCTGGAAAGGTTGCTTCACTTCAAATACACTACCTTTTCTAGGTATAAACCGTGTGCTGGCGCTGTTTTTCCAGCATTCTTTCGATTGCATGAGTGCAAGATTCCAGGCAAGTCTTCCACACTTTTTTTTTCGATTCCAATTTCCCACAAAGTTCCTGCAATAATTCGAACCATATTATATAAAAACCCGTTCCCGCTAATCTCCATGTGAAGCTGATTCGCTTCTTTTTTTACTTCCAAATGAATCGAATGGACGGTTCTCACAAAATCTTTCACACTCGTGTTAGATGCACAAAAGCTTGAAAAATCATGAGTTCCAAGCAAACAGACAGATGCCTCTTTCATCAGCTCAATATTCGGCTTATACCGTTCCACATGCACGCTATAATTGCGTTCAAATGGGCTATGTACATCATTCAACGACCAAATATACCGATACGTTTTTCCAGCAGCATCATATCTCGCATGAAAATCATCCTGCACTCGTTCCACTGATAATACCCGAATGTCCCCCGGAAGTTGCACATTTAGTGCAGTTTTCCAACGATCCATCGGTAATGAAAGCGAACTATCATAATGGATAACTTGACCTGTTGCATGTACGCCAGCATCCGTTCTTCCACTTGCAACGACCTTCACAACGGTTCCTTTATGCATTGTCTGTAATACTCGCTCTAACTCCAACTGGACTGTTCGTTTCCCCGGTTGTACTTGATAACCTGAAAAACCACTACCATCATAACTAATAATTGCGCGTAGCCGCATGGCTTACACCTCCGATTACGATCTAAAATAGACAAGAACGATCGCTAATATTAGGAGGGTAACGATGATTACCGTATCTATTGTTGCCCATTCTAACTTTCGATACCTCGTTCTTCCTTCCCCACCTTTATAACCTCGTACTTCCATCGCAGTTGCCAAATCTTCCGCACGTTTAAACGCACTAACAAACAAAGGGATAAGTAGCGGAACGATCGCATTCATTCTTTCTTTCATACTACCAGTTGTCATGTCAGAGCCTCTCGCCATCTGTGCCTTCATAATTTTATCTGTCTCATCCATTAAAGTTGGGATAAATCTTAAAGAAATAGACATCATAAGCGCTAATTCATGCACAGGGAGCTTCCATTTCTTCAACGGGTTCAATAATGTCTCCAATGCATCCGTAATCGAAATAGGGGTCGTAGTGAGTGTTAAAATAGATGTCAAAATAACAAGGACAAAAAAGCGGATGGAGATGAATATCCCTTGTCGCAAACCTTCCTCATAAATCTTTACAAACTTCCACTCAAATAGAATTGCACCTTCTCGTGTAAAAAATAAATGCAATAAAAACGTAAAGATGATCAAAATGACGACAGGCTTCAATCCATTTATCAAAAAGTAAAGCCTAATCCTTGACATTCGAATGATCAAAAATGTAAACGCCACTAAAATTCCGTATGTAATCCAGTTATTTGCGATAAAAACAACCGCAATAAATAAAAATACAAAAATTAATTTTGCGCGTGCATCTAACCTATGAATAAACGAGTCTCCCGGTATATATCGACCAAATATCATTTTTTCTAGCATTATAACTCACGCTCCTTCTTCAAAAATAGCGCAAGTTCTTCCGCTAGCATCTCTTCCGTTAAACAAAGAACAGGTAACTGTTTCCCCATCATTTGTTCCACCTTTTTCTGAAACTTGATGCTTTGAGGGAGTTCCAAACGATAATCCATCAAACGACCTTCATCAGAGAAAATTTCTTGTGGCGTTCCTGCTAACACACATTTACCATCATGCATAATGGCTATGCGATCAGCATATCTTGCAGCATCTTCCATACTATGTGTGACAAGTACGGTCGTTAAACCTTTTTCCTTATGAAGTCGGTAAAACAAATCCATTATCTCTTTTCTTCCTCTGGGATCTAGACCTGCTGTTGGTTCATCTAGTACTAACACTTCCGGGTTCATCGCAAGTACACCCGCAATTGCGACACGTCTCATTTGCCCTCCTGATAAATCGAAAGGTGATTTTTCCAACACTTCATCTGGTAAACCTAGTAATTTTACTAATTCAATGGCACGACGTTTCGCTTCTTCTTCTGGCACGCCAAAATTCATTGGACCGAACATAATATCTTTCAACACTGTTTCATCAAATAATTGATGCTCTGGAAATTGAAATACAATGCCTACTTTTTGTCTTACTTTTCGAAGCTGCTTATTTTTCTTATCTGCACTTACTACTACATCACCGATTTTAATAGCACCTTCTGTCGGTTTTAATAAAGCATTCAAGTGCTGCAATACCGTTGACTTACCTGAACCAGTATGCCCGATAATTGCTTGATACGATCCGGAAGGGATATGTAGATCTACATCAAAAAGCGCCCTTTTTTCAAATGGTGTATTTTTCGCATAGGCGTAACTTACTTGTTGAAGTGTGATGTCCATAAATCATTCACCAATTCTTCTTCTGACATATGTTCTGCTACTAATTCAATTCCTTGTTTCTTTAGTAATCTAGAAACGTTCATCGCGAAAGGAAGGTCCAATCCGACATCTACTAGCGCTTGTCCGCGCTGGAAGATCTCTTCAGGCGTTCCTTCTGCATATTTGTTCCCTTGATTCATCATAATAACACGATCAGCAAGTAATGCTTCTTCTAAATCATGTGTAATCGAAATAACGGTCAAATCCGTTTCATCTCTTAACTGTCGTACTGTAGAAAGTACTTCTTCTCTGCCTTGTGGGTCTAACATAGATGTCGCTTCATCTAATAATAATATTTTAGGGTGCAAAGCAATAGCTCCAGCTATGGCAACCCGTTGTTTTTGCCCACCAGATAAATGATGTGGCTCGCTATTCATAAAATCGCTCATCGCAACTTTTACTAATGATTGTTTTACTCGTTCTACCATTTCCTCAAAAGGGACCCCATTATTTTCTAATGCAAACGCAACATCGTCTTGCACGGTTGCCCCTACAAACTGGTTATCCGGATTTTGAAAAACCATTCCCATTTGTGAGCGAATATCCCATAAATTTTGTTCGGCAAGCGCTTCTCCAAAAACTCGTACTTTTCCCGTCTGAGGAAATAGAAGACCATTCATTAAACGTGCCAGCGTCGATTTCCCTGATCCGTTATGACCAACAATTGCAACCCATTCTCCTTCATAAATTGTATAAGATACGTTATTTACAGCAGGTCGCACGTCTCCATCTTCTTCTTTATATGTAAAAGTTACTTCTTGTAAAGAAATAATTTCGCGTTTCATCCTTTACCTCCTCTAGCTCATCTCAGCTATACTAATTGCCTTAACACTATATTACGACAAATTAAAAAAGCGCGCACCTCATTTAGAGAAATGCGCTCTTCTATAACTTATTTCAAGACTGGCTGCTCAAGACCAATCCGAAAATGAGGTGCGTAGAGCTAGACGAGACGCAACTTATATGTATAAAGTCCGCCCATCGTAACACTCTGCTTTTATAATGTCGTATAAATCTGTTTGAAAAAAGAAGAGGGTGGTAGGATACACCAATCCTCTTCAATTTGCAGAATAAATTAAATTAAACTAACTCAATTACTACAACTGGTGCTCCGTCTCCGCGACGAGGTCCAACTTTCATAATACGAGTATAACCGCCTTGACGATCTGCATAACGTGGTGCTACATCATCAAACAACTTTTGCAATGCAAATACAGTTGTTTCATTACCTTCTTCGTCAGTAGAAGTTGCTACTTCACGACGAATGTAAGATGCAGCTAAACGGCGTGCATGCAAATCTCCGCGTTTACCTAAAGTGATCATTTTTTCAACGACAGAACGTAATTCTTTCGCGCGTGCTTCAGTTGTTTGAATACGCTCGTTAATAATTAAGTCTGTAGTTAAGTCACGTAACATCGCTTTACGTTGAGAACTTGTACGTCCAAGTTTTCTGTAACCCATGGATGTTTCCCTCCTTTGGTGAATAATTCAAATCTAGCTATATCAAAATTCGCTTAGTCTTCTTTACGTAATCCTAAGCCAAGCTCATCTAACTTCGCTCTTACTTCTTCTAAAGATTTACGTCCAAGGTTTCTTACTTTCATCATGTCGTCTTCTGATTTGCTTGCAAGCTCAAGTACTGTATTAATACCAGCGCGTTTTAAGCAATTATAAGAACGAACAGAAAGATCAAGCTCTTCGATAGTCATCTCTAATACTTTCTCTTTTTGATCTTCTTCTTTTTCGACCATGATTTCAGCAGTTTGTGCCTCGTCTGTCATCCCTACGAAAATGTTCAAGTGCTCTGTTAAAATTTTTGCTCCAAGCGAAATCGCCTCTTTAGGACCGGTGCTGCCATCTGTCCACACATCAAGAGTTAATTTATCGTAGTTAGACGATTGCCCAACACGAGTATTTTCCACTTGAAAATTAACGCGTGAAACTGGAGTATAAATAGAGTCGATCGGGATTACGCCGATAGGAAGATCCTCACGTTTGTTTTGATCAGCAGGAGTGTAGCCACGGCCTCGACCTGCGTACATACGCATACGGAAATGACCATTTTTGCCGATTGTTGCAATATAGAGTTCTGGATTTAATATCTCAACATCACTGTCATGTGTAATGTCAGCTGCCGTTATCGTTCCTTCTCCTTTTACATCAATCTCAATGACTTTTTCTTCATCAGAGTAGATTTTTAGAGCTAGTTTTTTCACATTCATAATAATAGATGCAACGTCTTCCACTACGCCTTCAATAGTTGAAAACTCATGTAGAACGCCATCAATTTGAATAGAAGTAACTGCAGCTCCTGGTAAAGAAGACAGAAGGATACGACGTAAAGAATTACCCAAAGTATTTCCATAGCCACGTTCTAGCGGTTCTACAACAAATTTACCAAACTTGGTATTTTCGCTGATTTCTACACTTTCAATCTTTGGTTTTTCAATTTCGATCATTCCAATTTACCCTCCCTCAAAACATCGAATGTATAGGTTCTTTCCATCATGAATTCGATCGTTTAACTGGTTGCTTGTTTTAACAACCTCAGTCTGTACAATAAATGATGTTCTCAAACAATTTGAGTGTCACCTTTTACACGCGACGACGTTTTGGTGGACGACAACCATTATGTGGTACTGGTGTTACGTCTTTAATAGCTGTAACTTCTAGACCTGCAGCTTGAAGTGCGCGGATAGCCGCTTCACGTCCAGCACCAGGACCTTTAACAGTTACTTCTAAAGTTTTTAGACCATGTTCCATAGAAGTTTTTGCAGCTGTTTCTGCAGCCATTTGTGCAGCGAATGGAGTAGATTTACGAGAACCTCTGAATCCAAGAGCTCCAGCACTTGACCAAGAAAGTGCATTACCTTGCATGTCTGTGATAGTCACAATTGTGTTATTAAATGTTGAGCGAATGTGAGCAATACCGGATTCGATATTCTTTTTCACACGACGCTTACGTGTTTGTTGTTTACGTGCCATGTTAAGAAGAAACCTCCTTTACCGATTATTTTTTCTTGTTAGCGACTGTTTTACGTGGACCTTTACGAGTACGAGCATTGTTCTTCGTATTTTGTCCGCGTACAGGTAAGCCGCGACGGTGACGGATACCACGGAAAGATCCGATTTCCATCAAACGTTTAATGTTTAGTGATACTTCACGACGAAGGTCACCTTCTACTTTGTATACACCGATTTGTTCACGGATTTTGTTTAACTCGTCTTCTGTAAGATCACGAACTCGTGTCGATTCAGAAATACCAGCCTCTACTAGTACTTTTTGTGCAGTAGTTTTACCAATACCGTAAATGTATGTTAATGCAATAACAACGCGTTTATCGCGTGGAATGTCAACACCAGCAATACGTGCCATATGTGTCGTGCACCTCCTTCTAATTATCCTTGTCTTTGTTTGTGTTTAGGATTTTCACAGATTACCATTACTTTACCGCGTCGGCGAATTACTTTACATTTTTCGCAGATCGGCTTCACAGATGGTCTCACTTTCATCTAACCCAACCTCCTTAGTAGTCCGGAGTGCAAAAGATTATTTAAAACGGTACGTGATACGACCGCGAGTTAAATCGTAAGGAGAAAGTTCAATTGTGACTTTATCTCCAGGTAAAATGCGGATAAAGTGCATACGAATTTTACCCGATACATGCGCAAGTATCGTATGACCGTTTTCTAATTCTACCTTAAACATCGCGTTTGGCAAAGTCTCAACAACTGTTCCTTCGACTTCAATTACATCATCTTTCGCCATCAACCCTGTCTCCCTTCTATATACAAATCAGGTTCTCATCAATACTCAAACGTAATTTGCTTTTAGTATAGCCTCTAATAGAACGAAACTATTCGTTTCAAGCATATGTTTGGAAATCATGAGAGATGTTCGAAAGACACTCGTAAGGTTTCGCTTTTTGCAATCCACGGAGTAGACTGACTGGTAGAAACCTGTCTCCCTCATGTCAACATGTTCGTACGAATGTGTTGGATGAGTTCCATAGTACCCGTTCGTTACATAGATGCTTCCACGAAACCCATTATACCCTTTCAGAAGTCAAAATGCACGTGGACTAGGGGGTCCTCGTTAAGGATGCATTTCTATTCATCCAGTTCGTATACCGGGCGCAATATGCTTTTGCAGCTCTCGAAAAAAACGTCTTCGTTCTTATGCATAGTGCCCGGGTATTCAGTCATCTGCGACAGGCACCGGGCATTTAGATGCGGTTGCCCTGTAACAGAGCATCTAGATCAGCAAATACTTTTGTAATATCTTGCTGTCCATCTATATTCGTTAAAACACCTTTGTTGTCATAAAAGTCAAGCAAAGGTTGTGTTTGCTTCATATTTACTTCCAGACGGTTAGTGACCGTTTCCGGATTATCATCCGCACGTTGATATAGCTCCCCACCATCTTTGTCACATACCCCGTCCTTGGCAGGTGGGTTAAAGACTAAATGGTAAGCTGTACCGCATACTTTACAGATACGGCGACCAGTTAGACGTCTGATTAATTCATCTTGTTCTACTTGAATATTCAGCACATGCTCAATCGATTTTCCAAGATCCGTAAGTAAAGCATCTAGTGCTTCTGCTTGCGGTACAGTACGTGGAAAACCATCAAGTAAGAATCCTTTTTCACAGTCTGGTTTGCTTAATCTATCGCGAACGATACCAATCGTTACTTCATCCGGTACTAATGCACCTTGATCCATAAACGATTTTGCTTTTAAACCAAGTTCCGTGCCATCTTTAATAGCTGCACGAAACATATCGCCTGTAGAAATATGAGGGATTGCGTACTTCTCAACAATTTTATCTGCTTGTGTACCTTTACCAGCACCTGGCAGACCCATTAAAACGATATTCATACGAAAATGCCCCCCTCAGGACTATTTGTTGATTTTTAGGAACAAAACGTTCCTAAAAACCAAGATTATTTCATAAAGCCTTTATAGTGACGTTTAACTAATTGAGATTCCAATTGTTTCATCGACTCTAACGCAACACCAACAACGATTAGCAAGCTGGTACCACCAATTTGCGCCGTCTGCGGAAGTCCCGCAAATTTAACAAATAATAGCGGCATAATAGCGATTAGTGCCAAGAAAATAGAACCTACAAAAGTTAAACGATATAAAACACTAGTTAAATAATTTTGTGTGTTTATACCTGGACGAATTCCTGGAATATACGCACCTTGCTTTTTCAAATTGTCCGCTACATTCTCTGGATTCACTTGTATGAATGCATAGAAGTAAGCAAAAGCAATGATCAAAGCAATATAAATTATCATACCAATAGGTTGTGTATAATCTAACGCTCGCGTAATAAAGTCCGTCGTTTTATTCTGTCCAAAGAACAGAACAAGTGACTGAGGAGCCATAAGAAACGCTGAAGCGAAGATTACCGGAATAACTCCCGCTGCATTTACTTTTAAAGGCAGATGCGTTTGCTGACCACCCGTTTGAGCAGTACCTGCAACTCGTTTCGCATATTGAATTGGAATTTTACGCAATGCTTGTTGCACGTAAATAACTCCAACCGTAACAGCGATAATAGCCAATAATAATAATACGAGGATCACGATATTGATAAATAACGCTTCTCCAGCACCCTCAATAAATTGTGCATACACTTGGTTAACCGCGTTTGGAATAGCAGCCACGATACCAGCAAAGATAATAACAGAAATACCATTACCAACGCCTTTAGCAGTAATCTGTTCTCCCAACCACATTAAGAATGCAGTCCCCGCAGTTAATACAATTGCAATAACAATATAATTTAAGATGCCTTCTTCTTTTATTAAACCGCCGAACATACGGTTAAAGCCATATGACATTGCGATTGCTTGAATAAAAGCTAACACTATTGTGAAGTAACGAGTAAATTGAGCAAGCTTACGTCTTCCAACTTCCCCTTGCTTAGCCCACTCTGTAAACTTCGGTACAACGTCCATTTGTAATAATTGAACGATAATAGATGCAGTGATGTAAGGCATAATTCCCATCGCTAGAATAGAGAAGTTTTTTAATGCGCCACCACCAAACGTATTTAAGAAGCCAATCAAACCAGATTGATCGGTTTGCTTTAATACATTTGCATCAACGTATGGTACCGGTACAAATGTCCCGATACGAAATACGATTAACATTAACAAGGTAAAAATGATTTTATTTCGAATATCTCTCACACGCATAAAGTTGGAGATTGTCTGAAACATTAAACCACCTCAGTTTGTCCGCCAGCATTCTCGATTGCTTGTTTTGCTGACGCAGAAAATTTGTGAGCTTTAACAGATAATTTCTTGTCAAGAGTTCCATTACCTAGAATCTTAATACCAGATTTTTCACTGCTCACAACACCTGTTTCGATTAATAGAGCAGGTGTTACTTCTGTGCCTTCTTCAAAACGATTTAATGTGTCAAGGTTCACGATTGCAAACTCTTTACGATTAATGTTTGTAAAACCACGTTTTGGTAAACGACGGAACAATGGGTTCTGACCGCCCTCAAATCCTGGACGAACTCCTCCGCCTGAACGAGCGTTTTGACCTTTATGACCTTTACCTGCAGTTTTACCATTACCAGAACCGGTACCACGACCTACACGGTTACGCGTAGAACGAGATCCTTCTGCTGGTTTTAACTCATGAAGTTTCATATGGTGGCACCTCCTTATTATTAAGATATACCTTAAATTTCTTTTAGTGTTACTAAGTGAGCTACTTTACCAACCATCCCACGGATAGCAGCATTGTCTTGATGCTCAACAGTTTGGTGTAATTTACGTAGACCAAGGGCTTCAGCTGTTTTGCGTTGATTTGGTTTTGTACCAATCAAGCTTTTAGTAAGGGTGATTTCTAATTTAGTTGCCATTGTCAATTTCCCCCCTTATCCTAACAGTTCTTCTACTGATTTACCACGTAATTTAGCAACGTCCTCAGCACGTTTTAGTTCAGTTAAACCTTGTACTGTAGCACGTACCATGTTAATTGGTGTGTTAGATCCAAGTGATTTAGAAAGAATGTCTGTAATACCAGCCAATTCTAATACCGCACGAACTGGTCCACCAGCGATAACTCCTGTACCTGGTGCAGCTGGTTTAACTAGAACAGAACCAGCTCCGAAGCGACCAATAATTTGGTGAGGAGTAGTTCCTCCAACTCTTGGTACTTCTACTAAGTTTTTCTTTGCATCTTCAACTGCTTTACGGATTGCATCTGGAACCTCTTGAGCTTTACCAGTACCAAATCCAACATGACCGTCTTTATCTCCAACTACTACTAATGCAGTAAAACGGAAACGACGTCCACCTTTTACAACTTTAGCAACACGGTTAATCGTTACTACGCGTTCTTCAAGTTCAAGTTTGTTTGGGTCAATACCACGCATGAAATATGTCCCTCCTTCTTCTTAAAATTCTAAGCCGTTTTCACGTGCAGCTTCAGCTAACGCTTTAACACGTCCATGATATAAGTAACCGCCACGGTCGAATACAACAGATTTAATGTTCTTTTCAACAGCGCGTTTTGCGATTGTTTCACCGATCAATGTAGCAGCTTCAACGTTTCCAGCTGTACCATTAAAGTCTTTATCCATAGTAGACGCACTTACGATTGTTACACCTTGTGAATCATCGATAAGTTGTGCGTAAATATGTTTGTTAGAACGGAATACATTTAAACGAGGACGTTCAGTAGTACCCGTGATTTTTGTACGAACACGTGCATGACGTTTTTTACGAACTTGATTTTTGTCTTGTTTCGTAATCACAGTGGTCACTCCTTTCTAATGCGAAATGCATTATTTACCTGTTTTACCTTCTTTGCGGCGTACAACTTCGCCTTCGTAACGAATACCTTTACCTTTGTAAGGCTCTGGTGGACGAACTTGACGAATGTTAGATGCTAAAGCACCAACACGTTCTTTGTTAATTCCGCGAACGATAATTTTTGTATTAGAAGGAACTTCAACTACTACTCCGTCTTCAGGAGTGAATTCAACTGGGTGAGAGTACCCTACATTTAGTACAAGTTTAGTTCCTTGTAGTGATGCACGGTAACCAACCCCAACTAATTCAAGTCCACGTTCGAATCCTTGTGATACACCAGTAACCATGTTTGCTAATAAAGCACGTGTTGTACCATGGATCGTACGGTGTTCTTTTGACTCTGAAGGACGTACTAAAGTAATTACATTACCTTCTTGCTCAATTTTAATATCTTGGTTAAAAGAATTTGTTAATTCACCTTTTGGTCCTTTTACTACTACTGTGTTGTCAGCGTTAACTGTAACAGTAACATCTGCAGGAACCTCTATTGGTTTTTTACCTACTCGAGACATTTTGTTGCACCTCCATTCGTTTGTTGATTATTACCAAACGTAAGCTACGATTTCTCCGCCAACTTGTTTAGCGCGAGCTTCTTTATCTGTTAATAAACCATTTGAAGTAGAAACTAAAGCAATTCCTAAGCCGTTCAATACTTTAGGCACTTCGTTTGTTTTAGCGTAAACGCGTAGACCAGGTTTAGAAATACGTTTCAAACCAGTAATAACGCGCTCGTCGTTTTGACCATATTTTAAGAAAATACGGATGATACCTTGTTTGCTATCTTCTACTAATTCTACATCACGTACGAAACCTTCGCGCTTTAGAATTTCAGCGATTTCCTTTTTCATGTTTGAAGCAGGAACTTCCAATTTCTCGTGACGAACCATGTTAGCATTACGAATGCGTGTAAGCATATCTGCAATTGGATCTGACATTGTCATTACATTTACCTCCTTCCCATTTATAGGGGATTACCAGCTTGCTTTTTTAACGCCAGGAATTTGTCCCTTGTATGCAAGTTCACGGAAACAAATACGGCAAAGCTTAAATTTACGTAATACAGAGTGCGGACGTCCACAACGCTCACAGCGTGTGTAGCCTTGCACTTGGAACTTTGGCGTACGTTGTTGTTTAACGATCATTGATTTTTTAGCCACGTTTTCGCCTCCCTTATTTTACTTTTGGAATGGCATACCGAATTGTGTTAATAACTCACGAGCTTCTTCGTCAGAGTTCGCAGTTGTTACAATTACGATGTCCATACCGCGTACTTTCGAAACTTTATCATAATCGATTTCAGGGAAGATTAATTGCTCTTTTACTCCAAGAGTGTAGTTACCGCGACCGTCGAATGCTTTTTTAGAAACACCACGGAAGTCACGTACACGTGGAAGAGAGATAGCGATCAATTTATCCAAGAAGTCATACATACGCTCTCCACGTAGTGTAACTTTCGCTCCGATTGGCATTCCTTCACGAAGACGGAATCCAGCGATCGATTTTTTAGCTTTCGTAACTACAGGTTTTTGACCTGAGATAATTTGTAATTCTTCAACAGCAGCGTCAAGTGCTTTTGTATTAGATACAGCATCACCCACACCCATGTTGATAACAATTTTATCAACTTTAGGTACTTGCATTACTGATTTATATTCAAACTTGCTCATTAGAGCAGGAGAAACTTCCTTAAGATACTTGTCTTTTAGGCGGTTCATGTGTGTACCTCCCTTCTTTTTACTTATTTAATGATTTCACCTGATTTTTTCGCAACACGAACTTTTTTGCCATCTTCTACTTTATAACCTACGCGAGTCGGCTCGCCAGTTTTAGGGTCGATTAACATAACATTCGATACGTGAATTGCAGCCTCTTGGCTTACAATCCCACCTTGCGGATTTACTTGATTTGGCTTCATATGTTTTTTGATGATGTTTACACCTTCAACTAACACACGGTCCTTCTTAGGAAAAGAAGCTAGGATAACACCTGTTTTCCCTTTGTCTTTACCTGAGATTACCATTACTTTGTCGCCTTTTTTAACATGCATTCTGTCGCACCTCCTTGATTGGCACTTTCATGTAAATTAAAGAACTTCTGGAGCTAAAGATACGATTTTCATGAAATTGCTGTCACGTAGTTCACGCGCAACAGGTCCGAAAATACGAGTTCCACGCGGCCCTTTATCGTCTTTGATAATAACACATGCGTTTTCATCAAATTTGATATAAGTACCGTCTTTACGGCGTACGCCGCTTTTCGTGCGAACGATTACAGCTTTAACGACGTCACCTTTCTTGACAACGCCACCTGGTGTTGCTTTCTTAACTGTACATACGACGATATCGCCGATATTAGCAGTTTTACGTCCAGTACCACCAAGTACTTTGATTGTTAAAACTTCACGTGCACCTGAGTTGTCAGCAACTTTCATACGAGTTTCTTGTTGGATCACTTAGGTAACCTCCCTTCGGAATGAATTAGTTCCGAAATTTATTATTAGATAATAACCGCTTTTTCTACAATTTCCACTAAACGGAAACGTTTTGTAGCTGATAACGGACGAGTTTCCATGATACGCACGATATCGCCGATTTGGGCTTCGTTTTGCTCATCATGAGTTTTAAATTTCTTCGAATATTTAACACGTTTACCGTATAACTTATGTTTTTTATGTGTTTCAACTAAAACAGTAATTGTTTTATCCATTTTGTCTGAAACTACACGGCCTGTGTATACTTTGCGTTGATTACGCTCAGTCATGCCTGAAAACCTCCTTTATCAGTTGTTTGCACTGATTTCTCTTTCGCGAATCACAGTTTTCATACGCGCAATCGCTTTACGTACTTCACGAATGCGAGCTGTGTTTTCTAATTGACCAGTCGCCAATTGGAAGCGAAGGTTGAAAAGCTCTTCTTTCAGTGATTTTACCTTTTGTTCTATTTCTGCAGTAGTAAGTTCACGGATGTCATTAGCTTTCATTAGATTCACCACCAATTTCTTGACGTTTAACTACTTTACACTTAATAGGAAGCTTATGTGATGCTAAGCGTAGCGCTTCACGAGCGATCTCTTCAGATACACCAGCAATTTCAAACATAATTTTTCCTGGTTTTACTACAGCTACCCAACCTTCAGGAGCACCTTTACCAGATCCCATACGAACCTCAAGAGGCTTTTTCGTATATGGTTTATGTGGGAAAATTTTAATCCAAACTTTACCGCCACGTTTCATGTAACGTGTCATTGCAATACGAGCAGATTCGATTTGACGGCTTGTAATCCAGCTTGCTTCAGTTGCTTGTAAACCGAATTCACCGAATGATACTTCTTTACCGCCTTTCGCTTCACCACGCATCTTTCCGCGGTGTTCACGACGATATTTAACGCGTTTAGGCATTAACATATTATTTGCCTCCTTCCTCAGAGTTCTTCTTCACTGGAAGGACTTCCCCACGATAGATCCATACTTTAACGCCTAGCTTACCATAAGTAGTGTCAGCTTCAGCATGTGCATAATCAATGTCAGCACGTAAAGTATGAAGTGGTACAGTTCCTTCACTATAGTGTTCAGCACGCGCGATGTCAGCGCCGCCTAGGCGTCCAGATACTTGAGTTTTAATACCTTTAGCGCCAGCACGCATTGTGCGTTGAATTGCTTGTTTTTGAGCACGACGGAAAGATACGCGGCCTTCTAATTGACGTGCGATACTTTCTGCTACTAATTTAGCATCTAAGTCAGCTCTTTTGATTTCTACGATGTTGATGTGTACACGCTTGCCAGTTAGATCGTTTAAGTGTTTACGAAGCGCTTCAACTTCAGTACCACCTTTACCGATTACCATACCTGGTTTCGCAGTGTGAATTGTAATGTTAACACGTTTAGCAGCACGTTCGATTTCTACTGTAGAAACAGATGCATCGTTTAAACGAGTTTCAATGTATTTACGAATTTTTAAGTCTTCGTGAAGTAGAGTTGCATAGTCTTTACCAGCATACCATTTTGACTCCCAATCACGAATAATACCTACTCGTAATCCTATTGGATGTACTTTTTGACCCACGAATTATCCCTCCTTCTTCTCAGATACCACTACAGTGATGTGGCTAGTACGTTTGTTAATTGCACTTGCACGACCTTGTGCACGTGGACGGAAACGTTTTAATGTTGGACCTTCGTCAACAAAAATTTCAGAAACAACTAGGTTGTTAATGTCTAAATCATAATTGTGCTCAGCGTTTGCAACTGCAGATTTCAATACTTTCTCAACAACAGGTGATGCTGCTTTAGGAGTAAGTTGTAAAATTGCAACTGCTTCACCAACTTGCTTACCTCTGATTAAATCTACGACTAATCTTACTTTACGAGGAGCAATGCGCACCGTTTTAGCAATAGCTTTTGCTTGTGACATTTGAATGACCTCCTCTCAAATTAGCGTCTTGTTTTCTTATCATCTGCACCATGACTTTTGTAAGCGCGTGTTGGTGCAAACTCGCCTAGTTTATGACCTACCATATCTTCAGTCACGTATACTGGAACATGTTTACGTCCATCATATACTGCGATTGTTAATCCGATAAAAGTAGGGAAAATTGTCGAACGGCGAGACCAAGTCTTAATCACTTGTTTTTTCTCAGAATCCTTTTGTGCATCGACCTTTTTAAGTAAATGATCGTCTGCGAAAGGTCCTTTTTTCAAGCTACGACCCATGCTGAATCCTCCCTTTCGTGATTACACCACGGTCCGTTCTTTGAACCGTAGTAAACCACATTATTTTTTACGACGACGAATGATAAGTTTGTCGGATTTGTTTTTCTTGCTACGAGTTTTGTATCCAAGAGTTGGTTTACCCCATGGAGACATAGGTGACTTACGACCGATTGGTGTACGTCCTTCACCACCACCGTGTGGGTGATCGTTAGGGTTCATGACAGATCCACGTACAGTTGGGCGTTTACCTAACCAACGAGAACGTCCCGCTTTACCAATGTTTACTAGTTCATGTTGTTCGTTTCCTACTTCACCGATAGTTGCACGGCAAACACCAAGGATTAAACGAACTTCACCAGATTGTAAACGTACGATTACGTATTTACCTTCTTTACCAAGTAATTGAGCAGATGTACCAGCAGAACGCACTAGTTGACCACCTTTACCAGGTTTCATTTCAATGTTATGGATTGTAGAACCCATTGGAATGTTTTCTAATGGAAGAGCGTTACCTACTTTAATATCAGCTTCTGGACCTGACACAACTGTCATTCCAACTTCTAAGCCTTTAGGAGCTAGGATATAACGTTTTTCTCCATCCACATAGTTAATCAATGCGATATTCGCAGAGCGGTTTGGATCATATTCAATAGTAGCTACACGTCCTTCAATACCATCTTTGTTTCGTTTGAAATCAATGATACGGTATTGGCGTTTGTGTCCACCACCATGATGACGAACAGTAATTTTACCTTGGTTGTTACGGCCGCCTTTACGTTTCACAGGAGCAAGAAGTGATTTCTCAGGTTTGTCTGTTGTGATTTCAGCGTAATCTAACGATGTCATGTTACGACGTCCGTTTGTCGTTGGTTTATACTTTCTAATCGCCATTGTATTCCCTCCTTCTTGAGTATTGATTTGTTTTTATAAGTTTTAGATCTCGAATAATTCGATTTCTTTGCTATCTTGAGTTAATGTAACAATCGCTTTACGGCGTTTGTTTGTGTACCCACCAAATTTACCTACACGTTTGAATTTCCCTTTGTAGTTCATGATGTTCACTTTTTCAACATCTACTCCAAAAATTTCTTCAACTGCGTATTTAACTTGTGTTTTGTTAGCGCGAGTGTCCACTTCGAAAGTGTACTTTTTATCTGCCATTATTTCAGAAGAACGCTCGGTAATGACCGGACGTTTAATAATATCACGTGCTTCCATTATCCAAGCACCTCCTCAACTTTTTCTACTGCAGATTTAGTTAACACTAGTTTATCGTGTCCAACTAAATCTAATACGTTAATGCCTGTTGCAGACACAACTGTGATTCCAGGGATGTTACGTGCAGCTAATGCTACGTTTTCATCTAGATCAGCAGTTACAAATAACGCTTTTTTATCGATAGAAAGGTTAGATAACACTTTCACGAATTCTTTTGTTTTTGGTGCATCAAACGCTAAACCTTCTAGTACCACGATGCTTTCTTCACGCACTTTAGATGAAAGAGCTGAAAGAAGAGCTAGACGACGCACTTTTTTAGGTAATTTATAGCTATAGCTACGTGGAGTTGGACCGAATACAACACCACCGCCACGCCATTGTGGAGAGCGGATCGACCCTTGACGAGCACGACCTGTTCCTTTTTGACGCCATGGTTTACGTCCACCACCCGCTACTTCAGAACGGTTTTTCACTTTGTGATTACCTTGACGAAGTGATGCGCGTTGAGCAATGATAGCTTCAAATAAAACAGATTCGTTTGGTTCAATACCGAAAACTTTATCGTTTAACTCGATTTCACCAACAGAAGATCCTGCTTGATTCAATAAAGATACTTTTGCCATTCCTGTTTCCTCCTTTCTTCAGAGATTATTTCGATTTAATAGCAGCTTTTACAACTACTAATGATTTACGAGAACCAGGAACATTACCTTTTACAAGTAGTAGGTTACGTTCAGCATCCACTCTTACGATATGTAAGTTTTGGATCGTCACTACATGCCCACCCATTTGACCAGGTAATTTCTTTTGTTTAAATACACGGTTCGGAGCAACTGGCCCCATTGAACCTGGACGACGGTGGTAACGAGATCCGTGAGCCATTGGTCCACGAGATTGTCCGTGGCGTTTAATAACACCTTGGAAACCTTTACCTTTAGTAACACCTGTTACATCAATTACATCGCCTTCTGCAAAACTTTCTACGTTGACTTCTTGACCAACTTCGTAATTAGCTGTATCCAAGCCGCGGAATTCGCGGATGAAGCGCTTAGGAGCAGTGCTTGCTTTTGCTACGTGCCCTTTAGCAGGTTTGTTAGAAAGCTTTTCGCGCTTATCTTCAAATCCTAACTGAATAGCTTCGTAACCGTCTGTTTCAACTGTTTTCTTTTGAAGCACTACGTTTGGAGTAGCTTCAATTACAGTTACAGGGATTAAGTCACCGTTCTCAGCAAATACTTGCGTCATACCGATTTTTCTACCTAAGATTCCTTTGGTCATCCGTCACACCTCCTATAATAATTTTTGTTTTATTTTTTACCATTAAAGTTTGATTTCAATATCAACGCCAGATGGTAAATCAAGCTTCATTAACGCATCAACAGTTTGTGGTGTTGGGTTAACGATATCGATCAGACGTTTATGCGTACGCATTTCGAATTGTTCACGAGAATCTTTGTACTTGTGAACGGCACGAAGAATTGTGTACGTCGACTTCTCAGTTGGAAGTGGAATCGGACCTGATACACTTGCACCTGAACGTTTAGCAGTTTCCACAATTTTCTCAGCAGATTGATCAAGAATTCTGTGATCATACGCTTTCAAACGGATACGAATTTTTTGTTTTGCCATTATTTTCCCTCCTTCTCGCCTATTTTCTAGACATTCTCCACGAAAATTTTCCAATCACTCGCCATGGCAAAGCGGCCGGGTGTGTCGGTAACCTCTCGCTTCATCGCAGTCAAAGACCAACTACAACATTATAAACAATAAAAAAAGATTTCGCAAGTGTTTTAGCGAAATTCTTTTAAATTGTTTTAAATACATATTTTACAGCCATGAGTGCTTTCTTAAGCCAGATTCCAGTATATAAAATTCCGCAACGAATTTCAAGTAATATGGTGCTGTAAATTGGTGGGATGTATTAGTAGGATTAACTTAATGGTTAGAAATGTACATTTCACAGTTTAGGGATACTGCGTCGTAAAGCATTTCCGCTTCAGGGTGGACGCTTTCCGAGGGATGAGCGATGGGCCTTCACCGCCGCTTGCGCGTACGTTGTGATGGCTCATTTGCTCACTCATCCGGCAGGAGTCACCGCCTTC
Source organism: Psychrobacillus sp. NPDC096426 (assembly GCF_044762745.1). NCBI lineage: Bacteria > Bacillati > Bacillota > Bacilli > Caryophanales > Bacillaceae > Psychrobacillus > Psychrobacillus sp. NPDC096426. The sequence goes on from NZ_JBIWEX010000037.1 coordinate 26,713, forward strand.
CGCTTCAATCAACGAAATATACTAGCTAATTAGCGTTTAG
>NZ_JBIWEX010000038.1:0-26600 GCF_044762745.1 Psychrobacillus sp. NPDC096426
GTAGCCTTGATTGAATTAGGGATTACAAGATATAAGAATATGTATTTTAAAGATATTAAACTAGCTAAATGCGACAACTATATTGACAAACACCGAGGTTAAAACGCTATATTGAGCTTAGTGCTTAGTAAGAGGTAAAATTTAATAGACTATTTAGCGATTATAAGGTGATATATCAGCATAGACCATTCTTTTTAAAAAGTGATATAGGAGGTCAAATGTCATATGATGTGTATATATCTGATTTAAATATTGCTATTGAGTACCAAGGAAAGCAGCACTTCGAACCAGTAGATTATTTTGGAGGTCAAGTTGCTTTTGAGAAATAAAGAAAGAGACAGACAGAAAAAACAGTTAAGATGAAAATGGTGTGAAATTAATACATATTAATTATTGGGAAAATATCACTCCTCAGCTTATTAAAGACAAAATAAATAGAGGTAAAAATAAAGATTAAAAAAAGCAGTGAAGTATACAATAGAAGTCAAACAGGAATTGAAATGTTAACTTGAAATCAAATCCGACCATAGCAAAAAAATCTCATTTAGATTTGTCACGGTGAACCGTACCATAAGTAAGCGCAAAGTCTGATTTAATGGAGTCGTCAAAGAACAACTCAATGTTCTTGACGTTACAATTAACTTTGGGTGTATCGTTGTTTAGAGTGCGGACTAATTTTGGGAAACTTCCCTTCAATGGGTATAAACTGGTACTATATTAGTTGATAAGGGACTAGTCTTAGGTTTTATAAAGGAGGAGTTTTATTGTTTGAAATAATATTATCCGAACAAGAACAAACGGAAAATAAATTAGTAATAGATGGTGTAACTATTGCAGGGAATTTAGCCTATATTTCATCAAATCGAAACGAAAATATCTGGGTTCATATTTATGATTATGACCTTTCTCAAAAAATAACTGAGATTCGCTTTAATGAAATTCCTAAGGAAATTGGGCAGTTATGCTTTCTTTATCCTTTAGATTTTACCGAATTTATTGAAGAGATTGAGTTTGATAGAGGCTTTTTTAATAATGGAAATGCTCGACTTAATTTTAAATTTTCTTGGGAATTTGAGAAATGGAAAAAACCTTTTAGTATAGAAGAATTTGCGGTGGCTTTAGAAAAAATAGTATTAGAATATAAAGATATGGGAATAGAATGGATACAGGATGATGAGGTAATAAGTAATGGTTGCCATATTAGCTTTCTCAATTTTAACAAGAATGAAGTAATTAAAATAGAAGTAGAAAAGATTCTCCCGCTTATTAAAGAAATCATCAAAAGGGTGGATATCCTACTCATTGAAAACTCTAGGGAAGGTTCTGTAATTAGCTTTTTTGATTTTCCCAAACAGGTTCAAGTTCCTTGTGAACAGTATTTAGTTTACTTTGTTGAGTTCTTAAAAAACATTGGAATTGATGCCACATCAGAAATAAGCCATCAAGCTGGAAAAGTTCTTTTTTCAGTTACTCCCGAATCAAAAGAAACTGCATTGGAGCAAATACGAGAGGCATTAGACATTTATCTTCAACTTCCCCATAGTATTACCAATGCTAGTTTTATGAATATGCATATGGCACCTAAAGAACAACAATTATTAGCAAATATTCAACATCTCAATGGTCAACTCATGCTTGCAAATGCTTTAGCACAAACTCAGAATGAAATAATTGGATATCAAAAAATAACAATTGAACAACAACAACGCTTAGTGGATACATCAATACTTCAACAGTCGCTTTTAGTAAATTCAATAAATGATGATTCAACAGAAAAAGAAGAAATTCTTGGAGGTTCTATATCACTTACTAATATTGAGTTGAAAGGATTTCAAGTTAATCTCCCAAGTATCTATCGTTGGTTAAGAGAAAAAATTGGAAAAAATAATTCTAATAAATAAAGTAAAGACTGTCACATTTCTAAAAAAATTATATATCTTCATATTAAATTTGTACTTAGGTGATACATGATAAACAGTATCATAAATTAAAGAGAAATTTTAAATATTTGGAGTTATCAAGGAATTTTTTTATTTTATGTATTTAATCCTAGAAAATGTTTTCTAGTTATGTAAGTTGTAATAAGAATGAACTTTGGATAAAATTAAATTAACGACATTAACAGTCTTGAACGCACGTGATTAACAATCCAGTTCGCAATTGATAACCCAACAAAATACCTATAAACGCTGAGATAACAGCATTCTTTAATAACAGCTTATCGGTTTCTAATTTACGATAAACAATCCGAACGCCATCGTATCTTGCGGGTGTGGTTCTTCGTTTAGAACTGCCCAAAAAGTGGGTACTCCCGAGAATTGTTAAAAAGAATGAGAGAGCATTTTCTGTTTATAGGAAATGCTCTCTTTTATTTTGTTGTCTGTAAATTCTAAACTAAACAATCCTTTAACAATGTATTGAAATGGCTTGATAAAAGGGCTAATATAAGAGATAAGAGGTTTTTGTCGCAAATTAGACAAAAGGAATCGTTAGTATGACGAATAATTTGTGTCATAAAGGTCTTCTAAAAAATATATAAAAGGTGGTTGCGATTTTCTTGAAAAGACCAACAATTCTAGTGTTAGGTGCAGGATATGGTGGATTATCTACTGTAGTTAACCTTCAAAAATTAGTAGGAACAGATGAAGCAGACATTGTTCTAGTAAATAAAAATGATTACCATTATGAATCTACATGGTTACATGAAGCTTCTGCAGGGACATTACGCCCAGATCAAGTTCGTTACGATGTAAAAAGTGTCATTAACCAAAGCAAAGTAACTTTTGTGAAAGCAACAGTTGATGCAATCGATGTTAATACAAAAAAAGTTGCAACAAGTGCTGGTGAGTATACATATGATTACCTAGTAATTGGTTTAGGCTTTGAGGGGGAAACTTTCGGAATTCCTGGCTTAGACAAGTATGCGCTTTCGATTGCAAATGTAAATGCTGCTCGTCAAATTCGTGACCATATTGAATACCAATTTGCTAACTGGTCAACGGACGAGGTGCAAGATGATACGCGTTTAACTATTGTTGTAGGTGGAGCAGGATTTTCTGGTATAGAGTTCTTAGGTGAATTAGGAAACCGTATACCTGAACTATGTCATGAATATGACGTACCAAAAGAAAAAGTCCGTGTAGTATGTGTAGAAGCTGCTCCAATGGTACTTCCAGGATTTGATCCTGAACTAGTAGAGTACGCAGTAAGACGATTAGAGGCGAAAGGAATTGAATTCTCTATTGGAACACCAGTAGTAGAAGCAACTCCAGAAGGCGTTAAAATTAAAAAAGGCGAAGACGAATTCGAATTCATCACAGCTGGTACGGTTGTATGGGCAGCTGGAGTTCGTGGAAATCGCTTAATTGAATCATCTGGAATTGAAAATATGCGTGCTCGTGTTAAAGTGGAAAAAGATATGCGTGCTCCTGGATTCCCAGATGTATTCATCGTTGGAGACTGTGCGCTTATGATCAACGAAGAGATTAACCGTCCATATCCTCCAACAGCTCAAATTGCTATGCAACAAGCTGTAACAATTGCAAAAAATATTGTTGCTTTAATGAAAGGCAATAATACAGAAGAGTTTGTACCTGCTCTTAAAGGAACAGTATGTTCATTAGGTGAGCATGATGCAATTGGTGATGTAATGGGTAGAAAACTTACTGGAACAAAAGCTTCCATCATGAAAAAAGTAATTGATAACCGTGCTCTATTCATGATTGGTGGAGTTCCACTAGTACTGAAAAAAGGTAAATTTAGTTTATAATAGATAAATAATAATTAGCTCCCCCTAAACAAAGGTGGGAGCTTTTTTAAAAGGACAAGTAAGAATATACTTTTTACTCATGAAATTGTCCAGATTCCAGCGCCATGCCCCTTGGGGCAGACATAGGCGCTTACACTTTTCTTATAAGGGGATAGTTTTACATGGCTAAAGAAGAACGTGGAAATGTATGGCTTGGAGTAGCTGGTTTAGTGATTAACGAGATGGGCGAATGGCTCGTTGTGAAAAAAAGATACGGCGGACTTCATGGACGATGGTCACTTCCTGCTGGATTTGTCAAAAAAGACGAAACGGTAGATGGAGCAGTTTGTAGAGAAATAAAGGAAGAAACTGGAGTAGAATGTCTCGTAAAACATATGATTGGTTTTAGAAGTGGAGTTATTCAAAATAAGATTAGCGATAATATGGCGATTTTTTTATTACAGCCTATCGAAAAAGATCCTATTCTGCAAGCACAATTATCGGAGTTATATGAAGTGAAATGGATACATCCATCCAAATTATTGCATGATGCAAATGCTTCTGTAATGATTCGTGAGCTTGCAGAAAAGAAGTTTGAGGATGGGTTTAGAACACTCGATGGAATAAATCCCGGGGATGTCTTTGGTTATACGAGTTATAAACTATTCATTAAATAGGGTAAACTAAAGTATAAAAAAATTGTGTTTATTATTTACAATTAAATCCTTTCATGTTATATTATCTGAAAATTAAATAAATTAAAAAGGATGATGTTAATGATGAGAGTGAAGAAAGAAGTAGCTACAAAAACTTGTCCATATTGCAAAGGGGAAGGCTATTTTCAATTACGCTTAGGCGGTTCAGAAACATGTAATTGTTGCAATGGAACAGGGAAAAAATAATCCCTTTATGACAAATAGGTGAAAATACACAAGTACATTGAATACTCTACTCCGTTAAGGTAAACTAGTAAAAGATGCTACGGAGGTAATAGATTATGGGAGATTTTATGCTTGTGCAAATGATCATTTCGGTGCTCATATTTTTTGTCATGTTTTTTGGGATCGCTTTTTTACTGAATATGTTACTTAGAATGACATGGTTTATGGCAATTCTTTATCCAATTGTTGTCGTATTTATTATTGATGAAGTTGCTTTTTTTGATTATTTTACAAAGCCAGGATTTGCTTTCTCAGCGCTCGGAGATAAATTAGTGGCACTGCATGCAGCAGATATTATTATTTTGTCTAGTGGACTTGTAGGGGCAATTGCTGCTGGGTTTGTTATAAAATACTTAAGAAAAAATGGATACCAAATGTTTTAAAAGGATGACTCGTTTTCGAGTCATCCTTTTTTCATACAATCGTCGTGTAGATAATGATAGAAATCACAATTCCAGTTAGGGCACCCATAAATACTTCCATTGGTTTGTGACCTAACAATGTTTTTAACTCTTCAATTTTTTCTTCATTTTTCATGTGAGACCATTCTTTCGTTTGAGCAACAAAGTTTTGGAAATCAACACGCATTTGATTGATGATCAGCGCTTGTTGACCCGCTTGGAAACGAACACCAGTTGCATCAAACATAACAATAACCGCAAATACAGTTGCGACTGCGAATAGCGGGGAGTCGATTCCCGTTTCATAAGCAATAGCCGTACAAAGTGAAGTTACAGCAGCTGAGTGAGAACTAGGCATTCCACCAGTAGATGTAAATAGGTTCCAGTCCAATTTCCGCGTCATAAGAAAATGAATAGGAATTTTTACAAATTGAGCAAAGAAAATAGAAAAAAGTGCAGCCATTAATGGTGTGTTTTGGAGGATTGCCAAAGTAGACACCGCCTTTCATTTTAACTAAGTAAGAACAGTATAACACATTCATACAATTCGAAAAATGTATCTTCTTCCTTTATAATAAGATTGTAACTGAATGAGTAGGGGGAAAAATAATGATTATTAGTACAAATGAAGTATTATTCGATGAAATTCAATCTGAAACACTTGTTGTTGCTGTTTCTAAACACGCGGAAAACACAAGTAAATGGGAAGCATTTCTAAGTAGTTTTGGTGAGCATATTGCAGGATGGGTGAAGAGTGGGGACATTTCATCTGAACTAAAAAAGATTGTAAAAGTTCCCGTAGCAAACAAAGAAGCAGTGAAAAGGATTCTTTTTGTAGGAATTGGAGAACGTAAACAATTAACACAAGAAAATATCCGCGAAGCATTTGGACTAGTCGGAAAAGAATTGTTAACTAGCAAACCAGAGTCATTAGCAATTTGGATCCCCTCTTTTAATACTGAGTCCATTTCGGATTTAGATGTAGCTTATTTAGCTGCAGAAGGGCTTGGAATGGGTTCATTTAAATTTGAAGGATATAAAACCTCCTCCAATGTTCCGGACTATTACTTACCAGCGATTGAGCTTTTAACTGATGAGGATAGCGACGAAGTAGTATCTTATTTTGAAGTAGGAACTATTTATGCGGATGCAGTAAATGAAGCGAGAATTTTAGTAAATACTCCGGGCAATGTCCTAACATCCACACAATTAGGAGAATATGCAAGAGAACTTGGCAATACATATGATTTTGAAACAGAAATTTTAGGGAAAAAAGAAATAGAAGAACTTGGAATGGGTGCTTTACTTGCAGTCAACCAAGGATCCGTCGAAGAACCAAGACTGATCGTATTGAAATACCAAGCTACAGAAAAATGGGAAGATGTTGTAGCACTTGTAGGGAAAGGTATTACATTTGATACGGGTGGTTACTCGATTAAAACGAAAACAGGTATTGTCGGTATGAAAGGTGATATGGGTGGAGCAGCAGCCGTTTTAGGCGCGATGCGAATCATTGGTGAGCTTCGTCCTAACAAAAATGTCATTGCAGTCATTGCCTCGACCGATAATATGATCTCTGGAAATGCTTTTAAGCCAGATGATGTGATTACATCAATGAGTGGGAAAACGATTGAAATATTAAATACGGACGCAGAAGGACGTTTAGTGCTTGCCGATGCAGTAACGTATGCAAAACAACAAGGCGCTAACTATATTGTAGACGTTGCAACATTAACAGGCGGGGTTATTACAGCACTAGGATACGATAAAACAGGAGCACTTACAAATGATGAAGCGTTTTTCGAGACTTTCATGGAATCTTCGCTTGAAACAGGAGAATTTACATGGAGATTACCTTTAACGGAAAATGATAAAAAACGCATTCGTAAAAGTGATGTAGCAGATTTAAATAACTCACCAGGTGGCGATGGTCATATGATTTTCGGTGGAGGATTTGTAGGTGAATTTGTAGAAAATACACCATGGATCCATTTAGATATTGCAGGGACGTCGGACACGAAAGCTGCATATGACTTCGGACCAAAAGGTGGTACAGGAGTTATGGTCCGTACGCTTGCTACATTAATCGAAAGAATGGCAGACGAAGAATAGGGCAAACGCACAGACTCACTTTCCCCAGTGGCATACACTGTGAGGGAAGGAGGAGAAGCATGGTAAGATTTCGGGGAGGTTTTAGAGGTCCTGGCTTTGGCGGTTTTAGAGGTCCTGGCTTTGGTTTTAGACCCGGTTTTGGTCGCTTTGGCTTTGGAGGTCCCTTTTTTGGAGGCTTTGGAGGTCCATTTGTAGGAGGCTTAGTCGGAGGGCTAGTAGGTTCTTCCTTATACGGGGGATTAGGAGGATACGGAGGATACGGTTACGGGGGATATCCATATTACCCATCATATCCTTATTATCCATACTACGATGGTATTTGGTATTAAAAACAAAAGCTTTTGCAACGCGCGAATTTATTGCGGTTGCAAAAGCTTTTTATTTGACCTGCACTCCTCAAATTAGAACGTAAAGTGCAGTTAATTGCAGAGGAAAAAATCGACAGCTACTTGCGGAATGTACCTACCCTTCGATATGATAAAAATGAATACTTTATAGAATAAGAGGAAAATTATGAAAAACCCATATGTGTTCGGATTTTTGCCGTTAATTACGATAATATTATTTAGTTTAACCTTCTCTGTTTTTACGATGAATAAAGCGATTGAATTGTTTAAAGTCATTGGTGTTTATAGCGGCATGCGGGAGTTCTTATCTGATTTAGAGTTGAAACTATTTCTACTCATTATTTTAGTACTCGTTTATTTTATGCTTTTTTCCGCTTTGAAACTTATTGCAGAAACGATTCATGAGATAGGGATGTTATTTTTTTCGAAGGATTTAGAAGGGAAGACCATTTCACAAGCTCGAGGCGGTTACGTGATCTTTTTTGTAGGATCAGTAATTTCAGCAGTTGGTTTACAGTCGATTCAATTATTGCTACTTATTTTTCTTGCAACAGCATTTATCTATTTTATATATGTCGTATTTAAATTGAGTAATTCGATGAGTATATTTGGGACTGTAGGATTAATCATGTTCGAGATAATCGTCTGGAGTCTATTTTTAGCTTTAGTAATCTATGCAATGATCAAACTGTACAATGGAGTTATCGCAAGCTTACCGTTTTTATAAAATGAAAAGAAGCTACGGTTTAGTAGCTTCTTTTGTCGTTCTTCATAATTTGATTGAAGATGGAATGGTGTATTTTTTTTGATTCGATTGGTTTCATATTTTTAGGCATATCGTAACCAATCCAAACAGCAGACGTATACGTGTCCGATAGTCCGGCTATCCAGTAGTCAACGTAATTATTTGTTGTTCCTGTTTTAGCTCCGACATACGAGGACTGTACTGAAATACCTTTTCCCGTTCCATTTGTGACTACATCATTTAGCAAATTACGCATCGTTTGCACCGTTTTAGGTGACCAAACCTCTTGCTTATCCTCGTTCCATTCATATAAAATCTCCCCATTTTTATCGACAACTTTTCGAATTGCATACGCAGGTTTATATATCCCATTGATAAAACTCGTATATGCATCAGCCATTTCTAGTGGGGTTACTCCTTTTGTCAGACCACCTAAAGCAGCTGCATAGGAATAATCTTCTTTTACGATATGTTTGAATTGAAATTGTTCCAATTTATCAAATGCCGTTTCGATACCCGTCGTTTGAAGTAAACGAACAGCAGGTGTGTTATAACTAAATCGAAACGCCTGTTTGAGCGTGACATTCCCGTAAATCGCTCCTCCATAGTTTTGAGGACAATAAGTACCAATACAAAATTTTCCTGCATTTATCGTATTCTGAGGAGTTAAAGATGTCGTTTCAAACAAAGGTGCATATACAAGCAGTGGTTTGAAAGCAGAACCTGGCTGACGAACTGCTTGAAATGCACGGTGAAAGTCGAACTTTTTATAGTTATTTCCTCCATATAAACTAATAATTTCTCTTGTTTCATTACTAATTACTGCAGAGGCCGCTTGTAAGTCAGTCGTTTTACTTAACAAGTTATTTACATATTTTTCATCTTTTTGTTGCTTAACTGGGTCGAGAGCAGTATATATGGTAATTCCTTGGGTGCTGATTGCATTTACACGAGATTTCAGTTCCTTTTCGAATTGCTGTTTTTGTTGATCGTTTTGTGCAGTAGCTACCTTTTCTGTAAAGCCTTCTGCATGCGCGATTAGATTTTTTAATTCTTCCAACACATATGTACTGTAGGCAGGATATAGTTGTGTTTTCGTTTTCGTGTGTAAAACAATTGGCTCTGATTTTAGTACTTCTCCATCAGCAGTAGATATCTTTTCGTTTTTGACTAATACATCAATGAGTAGTTCTTGTCTTTTTTTCGTTGCATCGAAATGGACTAAAGGGTCATATGAAGTTGGGTTATTTGGAATAGCACTTATAAAAGCTAGTTCCGCTTCAGTTAATTCATTTAACGGACGACTAAAATAATAAGTTGCAGCAGCCCCAATTCCATACACTTGGTTTCCGAAGTATATTTCATTTAAATAATTGGATAGTATTTCCTCTTTTGTTGATTGTTTTTCCATTTCATACGCATATAATAGTTCTGTCACTTTTCGCTCATACGTTTTTTCGGTAGTCAAATAACGCAATCGGACAAGTTGTTGCGTGATTGTACTTGCACCTTGGTCTTTTGAATTGGCAATAGCGTTTGCGAAAACTGCACGGAAAATCGCACTAAAGTTAAATCCAATATGATTGTAAAACTCTACATCTTCACTTTGTAAAAACAGCTCTTGTGCAAAAAGTGGTATGGATTCAAGTGGAAGAGGCTCTCGCCATTCAACATAGTCCTCCGAGAAAACTTGCTCATGCTCATCGAGTAAAACAATAGGTGCAGAAATTGCTGGACTTGATAATTCAATTGACTCTGCGAGACTATCTTTATATGAACTAGCTACTAGTATTTCCGTATGAATAAAAGAATATAAAATCCATATGAATGGAAAGCACAGTAATATGATGATAAAACCGATTGCTTGGCGCATTTATTGTACTCCATTTCATAATAATCTACCTTAAAGAATAGCATACTTCTAATTAGAAAGTGTGCTCATTTTACCCAGTTGTTTTTGCGTGAAGCTCTTCTTCTAGCAGAACATCTTCAAAATCTTGTAAAGGTTTCTTACGTGCGAAATATATGATAAAAAAGGCTATTAAAAATAAGCTACCTGTAACGAAAAATACAGAAGATATGCCAATAAATCCACTTATAAAGCCGCCAAACATAGGTCCAATAATATTCCCTAAAAAACGGAAGCTTGTGTTATACCCCATTAATTCTCCTTGTACCTCAATCGGTGCTTCTCTTCGTATTAATGCAGTCGTTATTGGAATTAGTCCACCAGATGCAATTCCAAATAAGAATCGAAGGACGATCAGTTGCCATAAATCTGTTACGAAGGCTTGAGGAATGATAAATATAAAAGCAATGACTAGTAAAGCGGATAATATTTTCTCATATCCGATGGAATCTCCTAGTTTTCCCCAAGTTCTAGCAAATAGTAAACTTCCGACCCCGGTTGCACTAAATGTAATTCCTGCGAGTAAAGCAACTTCGGTTGAATTTGTTAAATGCGAAACATATAAAGAAAGGAGAGGCTGAATACTAAATAAGCCAATTTGAACGATCGACGAAATTATTAATACATTTAAAATGAGTCGGTGGTGAAAAATACTAGAAATAACTGTTTTTCTGGAAAACTCATGATCACTAATCTTCTTTTCTTTTTTTATTTCTCGAATACCGAAAATAACGAGCAATGCAGCGATTGAAACAGCAGAAGATGTAATGATAAAAGTGTACTGAAATCCGAAAGTATCTGCTAAAAACCCACCCATTACCGGGCCGAACAGTGTACCGGAAACACTTCCCATTTGTAGCGTCCCCATCGTTTTTCCAGCTATATTTCTTGGAGTTTGTGCGCTTATGAAAGCCAGTGAAGTAGGGATAAATCCAGTAACAATCCCCATAAATAAGCGAAGGACAAAAAATGCTTCAACAGAATGAACAAAGCCCATTAAAAAAACGCTTGTAGCAATACCAAATCCGTTGATAATGAGTATAGGCTTGTACCCACACTTATCCGCAATTCTTCCCCATACGGGAGACATTAAAAAGGCAGTGACGAAAGTAACACCGAAAACTAGCCCAGCCCATTTTTGGACATAGGCTTCGGAATAGTCACCCATACTGTTAATATACAATGACAAAAAGGGCATAATCATGGTCATTGTACCGGATACAAGAAAGTTAGAGAACCACATGATCGTAAAATTTCTCTTTTGTACGCTCATCGAAATCCCTTCCTTCTTTTGGTTGCGTACTTCATAGTCACATACCATTATAGAACATTTAGAGTGACTAAGAAAGTTAGATACTTTGTCACTGAAAATAAGAGCCTATTATGTTAAAATAATTTGGGGTGAATGACTAGTGAAAAAGTTACTTATATTCATGTTAATATGTACTGCACTTTTCTTGGGCGCTTGTGGTAAAACTACCACGGAAGCACCGAAAGAGGAAGCCGTAACGGAAGAAGAAACAGCTGAAAATACAAATTCAGAACAACAAGGAGAGATAGGCGTGTATCCACAACTGAAGGCAGAAGTCGCATCAAACGAGGCGTTAGTTATTATGCATACATCTATGGGGGATTTGAAGATTAAACTATTCCCAGAATATGCACCGAAAACAGTCGAAAACTTTTTAACACATGCGGAAAATGGCTATTATGAAGGAATTATTTTCCATCGAATTATTCAAGATTTTATGATTCAAGGTGGGGACCCAACTGGAACTGGAATGGGTGGAGAAAGCATTTATGGAGAAGAATTTGAAGATGAATTCTCTATGAATCTGTTTAACTTAAGAGGGGCTTTATCTATGGCAAATGCTGGACCTAATACGAATGGGAGTCAGTTCTTTATCGTTCAAGCATCTCAAGCACCAGCTACAGTAGAACAATTAACAGCGGGTGGTTGGCCGGAAGAAATTGCACAAGCATATGCGAAAAATGGCGGAACACCACATCTAGATCAAAAGCATACTGTTTTTGGACAAGTAATAGAGGGAATGGATGTTGTCGATCAAATGGCAGCAGTGGAAACTGGAGCACAAGATAAGCCAGTAACGGATATTACGATAGATTCCATCGAAATTATTCAAAAATAAGTAAGGAAGTGTAAACATGTTTACTTTTTTACAACCAGCGTTCCTTTATTTATACTTTCCTGAAGATAAAACGGAATATATTCCAGTAGTAATCGAATTACTAGTATTATTAGTTATTTGTATATTTGTTTTCAAATGGTTCAAAAAAAAATCGGCTAAAGATGCTGAAAAAGCAAGAGCATTAGAAGAAAAAATCATGCACATGAGAAAAGAAGAACTAGAAAAGCAGTCATCTCAATGAGGTGACTGCATTTTATGTTTTAGAAATAAAGATCGATAGAATGTCACAGTTTAGGTATAATGCGTCTTAGATAGCATATCAAAGGACCGCTGCGATTTTCGCTGCAGTCGGACGCTTTCCGCCGGGTGAGCGATGAGCCATCACCGCCTTCCGCTTCAATCAATAGGATTTTTTTCCAATTTAGCGTCTGCATTAATCAGAGATTTATATTTATCTAGTCCACTACGCAATATTTATTAAACCTAGTTAGAATATGCTGTCTCCAAATTAGTGGAGCTTTCGTTTTCCAAGAAACTTGTTATATTAAGAATTGGTTGCTTTCAGGAGCAATCTGGCTGCATTCATCAGCAAATTAGTTGCTTTGCGCATAGAACTGATTGCTTTCAATAACTAATTGGTTGCTCTTTTCCACTTACTGGATAAATTTTCACGAGATACTTACTAATAAGATTTTTCTCTTCGATTCAAGTAAAACTTTTGGTTGATTAAGCAAGAAACTAATTAGTCAGCAAGCTCCTTTGATTTTCGCTGCAGGGCGGACGCTTTCCGCAGGGTGAGCGATGAACCTTCACCGACGCTACGCGTGCGTTGTGAAGGTTCATCTGTCTCACTCATCCTGCCGGAGTCGCCGCCCTTCCGCGAAAATCATTGCGGACACTTTTATTCAACTTGCTAAGACGAATATCCCTAAATTGTACTAGTAAAGCCCTAGCGGCATCATTCTAAAGCTCTAGCAAACCGGGAAACGCCTTCTTGAATGGTTTCAAACGGGCAAGCGCAGTTCATTCGTAAAAACCCATCTCCTGCTTCTCCGTACTTCGTGCCCGGCTCCAGTGCAAGTTTACTTTTCGTTAACAACCTCTCCATTATATCTTGCTCAGAAAGTCCCGTACCTCGGTAATTAATCCATAACAAATACGTGCCTTCAGGTTTCACTACTGTTATTCCATCTATTTTGGATAAATGCTCTACAGCATAGTCCATATTAGAAGAAAGTACTTCCATTAGCTCCTCTAACCACGATCCACCCTCTTCATAAGCAGCTTGTAATGCCGTTAAAGCAAAAATATTTAATCCCATTGTGCCACGTGTCATTGCGAAATGCTCCAATGTTTTCCGTTTTTCTTCATCCGGTACGATACTAGCTGCGGCTTGAATTCCGGCAATATTAAATGTTTTAGTAGGCGCAAAGAACGTAATAATATTTGAAACATCTTCTGCTGCATTTAGCAAAGGAGTATGTTTATAAGGTTTATATGTGAGGTCTGAATGGATTTCATCCGACAGAATAAGGACATTATACCGTTTACAGAGTGCCGCCATTTGCTGTAAATCTTCTTTGCTCCATACTTTTCCACCTGGATTATGTGGATTACATAATATAAATACTTTTACTCCTTGTTGTAAGCACGCTTCAAAAACTTCCCAATCCACTTCATATGCGTTATCTTTTTCGGTTAGACGGCATGTGATGACTTCCCGCTCTAAATTTTGAGGGATGCTTGTGAATGGGGGATAAACAGGAGTATGGATCAGTACTTTATCGCCTATTTCTGTAAATACTTCAATTGCTTCTGCCATGGCTGGTATTACCCCTTGGCGAAATAAGATCCATTCGTTGTTAATCGTTAGTTGATGCTTGTTTAAAACCCAATTAGTTAATGCAGTTTTAGCTTCGTCTGGTGTGATGGCGTACCCAAAAATAGGATGGTCCATACGTTTATGAATAGCATCTTTAATAACCGGTGCAATCGCAAAATCCATATCTGCAATCCACATAGAGAGTACATCCGATGCATCCTCCAGTGAATAAATTTCGTCTAGCATGTCCCATTTGACAGAGAATGTATTTCTTCGGTTATAAATAGTAGAAAAATTAGACAAAGTAATTTCTCCTTTCAATTTGAAATTATTATGTTATTATATCCCTAACTAATAAAAACTAGTAAGGTGAAACTAAATGGACACAATTGAAATGAATAGAAAAGCAGTTTGGACACTACAAGAGTGGGATCCTTTCAATCTTGGAGTAGATAGTTATGAAACGGAAACAGCTGATGTAGTAGCTGATTTACAAAATATTGATCATCCATCTGAATTAGCTAGACGAATTCAAGAAATCTATGAGCATTCTTTCGAGCAGTGGATACCGCTTGAGAAATGTGTAGAAATTTCATATAAGTTAATTGCCTTAAAATATGAGATGAAATGTATTATTTAATAAGAAAAAGCTTTCGGTTTGTATTCATCCGAAAGCTTTTTTTTGCATTACGCATCTTGTAGGCCGTCTAATAAATTAGATGCCGGGACTTCTAATGCGTTAGATAATTTTAAGATCGTTTGTACAGATGGTGTTTCGTTACCTGATTCATATGCTTCTAGTTTTCCAGTACCAATTCTTGTTTTTAAGGCTAGTGTTTCTAAAGAGATATTACGTTCCTCTCTAAGTTGACGTAATTGTTCAGGTAGTTCTTTTTTCATGCATGTATCCACCCCTTTAAAAGTCTTAATTATTACTATATTATAGCATAATTCTTTTTAGAACAGCTTTGAAGTGTTGACATTTAAAAAAGTACTTTTTTTACAAGAACAATTTTATAATCCCTTGCACAAAGATTAGAATGATTGCGATTGGAGCAGCAAAACGAACGATAAAATACCATGTATTAAACAAAGGTTGTCCTAACTTCAGCTCGTTGTAAAGCTCTGTTTTCGTTAATTGGTAGCCAGCAAATAGTGAGATGAATAACGCACCTAAAGGTAATCCAAAACTGCTAGTAATAAAGTCCGTAAAGTCAAAGAAAATCATTCCTAAAATTTGAACATCTGAAAGGACACCAAAAGATAAAGCACTAGGAATTCCAACTATGAAAATTACCAAACCATAAATCCAAGATGCTTTTCTACGGCGTTCGTAATTGGAGCGAATACCGATCGATACAGATATTTCTAACATCGAAATAGAAGATGTCAGCGTTGCAAATAATAAAAGGATAAAGAATATTATCATAAAAAATGCACCGAATGGTATTTGTTCAAATACTGCAGGTAAGATGATGAATGCCAAACCAGGTCCTTGATCGGGAGTGTACCCAAGTGCGAAAACAGCGGGGAATATGACAAGCCCAGCTAATATCGAAACACCAATATTCATCAGTGCAACGTTCAGTGAAGAACTACCTAGTTTTTCATCTCTAGATAAATAAGAGGCATATGTAATCATAACGGCTACACCAACACTTAAGGAGAAGAAAGCTTGCCCAAGAGCTAGCAAAATTGTTTTTCCGTTAAAATAAGACCAATCCGGAACAAACAAAAATTTAATCCCTTCCATAGCACCTTCTAAAGTTAAGGACCGGATAACAAGTGCGATGAAGAAGACAAATAATAGAGGCATCATCCATTTACTAGCACGCTCAATGCCGCCTTTAATGCCACCTTGCACAATCCATATCGTTAACAGCATAAATGCTCCTTGTGCAATGATTACTTCCCAAGGATTTTGGATTATGGAACTAAATAACTCACTGAAGTAATTTTCGCTTCCGCCTTTAAGTCTAAAAAATATAGCTCGTACTAAATAGCTTAATATCCATCCACCTACTACACTATAAAAGGATAAAATAATAGATGAAAATATTAATCCAGACCATCCTAGAAGATACCATGGTTTTCCAGGAGCTTGTTTTTTAAAAGAAGTCACTGGATCTGCTTGTCCACGTCTTCCAATTACGAACTCTGCAAGTAAAATAGGAAGGCCAATTAAAAGCGTACTAAGGATGAAAAGTATCAGAAAGACACTACCACCATTAGTTCCTGCCATATATGGAAACTTCCAAATAGCACCTAAGCCGATTGCACTTCCGGCCGCTGCTAATATAAATCCAATTTTCGATCCGAAATGATCTCGTTTTGTCAAAAGTAATTCCTCCTTCATTTGGACTGTCTTATTGTACACGAGGTTTAATATAAAATGTAGACTAATTTGTGAAACATTCTAGAACTATCTTGGATAAAGGAAGGGACTTTATGTTAGGTTTCCAACTCATCCATACCAAAAATGGTTGGCAAGCTGCATTTATGCCAACTTAGTGATTTTTGCTAGGCTGCTTGACGATATGTTATAATTTACCGTGACTATAACGTAGATAAAGAAAGTAGGAACGGGTATTATGACAAAAACTTATAAGGTAGGAGATGTGGTCACGGGCAAAGTAACTGGCATTCAGCCTTACGGAGCATTCGTTAGTTTAGATGAACATACACAAGGACTTGTGCATATTTCGGAAATAACCTATGGATACGTGAAAGAAGTTAATGAATTTTTAACAGTTGGTCAAAAGGTGGATGTGAAGATTCTTGAAATAGACGACGAAGCTGGCAAAATTAGTTTGTCCATTCGAGAACTACAAGAAAAACCAGTTGTTCCTAAAAAAGAAGACAAACCTCGTAAAACACTACAAGCCCGTGTAGACGAGCATGATGTCGAAGGATTCAATACATTAAAAGAAAAGCTAAGCGAATGGATAAAAAAATCTATTTAACCTCTTTTTGTCCAAATAAAAAAATGGAAGCAGCTCTTATTGAGGAGTGCTTCCATTTTTTATTTTACGCAATCGGTATTGTAAATTTTGCCTACTCATTCCTAAAGCTTCCGCAGCCTTTGTCACATTGCCATCATATTTATCCATCGCCTTTTGCAAGTAATATACTTCTGCTTCTCGTAAGTACGCATCTAACGGAAGTAATTCTTTATCAGAGGATACGACAAAATCCTCCGCTTTTTTTGATGACTCATTGAGATCTTGAACTTTTAACTTAAAATGTAAAGGCAACATGTCAATTTTTAATACTCGCTCCGTTGTGATCATCGAACTAATTTCATCTAAAAGCAACTCTAATTCCTTTAAATTTCCTGGCCAATCATAACTTATAAAAGCTTGAATAACCTCTTCTTCTATTTCTTGAATAGTGGAGCCATACAGATTTAAATATCGATGAAAATAATCTTCCACAAAAGGTAATATATCGTCCGTTCGCTCCCTTAGAGGAGGAATATTAATCGTGACCGTTGTAAAATAATAATACAGTTCCTTACTTAGTTTATTTTTTGCAATTAGATCTATTGGATCTAATCCAATACTTGCAATATATAAATTTTGGCTATCGCTATTTGCATTTAAAATATCTAATAGCTTAATTTGTAAATCGATGGATAATAAATCAATTCTTTCACAAAATATAGTGCAGTTATACAGATGTTTTAATTCTTTTTCGAATTTATCGATTAAATGTATATCCGAACTATGACAGTACAAACTAATAAATTGTTCATTCGGAGGGGAAAGTTGATGATGAATGGCTTCTGCGATTAAGTCTTTCCCAGTGCCAGCTTCTCCTGTAAGTAATACGGGCATTCGAACATGAGCTGCTTTAATAGACCGCTCCTTTACGTCTTTCATAAGCTGAGAAGCTGCTGTAATAGTGGAGAGGGTAATTGCTTCGTTATATCTTTTTAAAGGCTGGTAAATTAGCCGTTCTAATGTTGTAATATCTCGAGAAAATTCAATAGCACCAATTAGTTTACCATTTTCAAAAACAGGGTATGTATCATTGATCGTAGTTATTTCTTGACCATTTCGATTCCAATACGTTTGTTTAACACGCAATACAGGTTTTTCGCTATGCAGCACTTTTAGTAAAGTACTTTCTTGCTGCTCGAACTGAAAAAGGTCTAATATGGATCGGTCGACTACATCAACTGAATCTAGCCCTTCGATTTCTTTCATTTTCTCATTGTAAATAATCGTTTTTCCTAATACATCAACCGCGTGAATTCCTACAGATACATGCTCTGTAGCAAACTTATAAAAAGGGAGAAGCTTACTTAATTGGTCATTCATCTAGCTCACCTCAAAAATTTTTTTAACATTTTAAAATTAAACACTTGAAAAACGCAACAATCTTTTGCATTATTATATATGTAAATGTTTTATAAACGCAAATTATTTTTGCACTAACAATTAAAGGAGGATTTACATGTTACCTTATAAACACGAACCGTTCACAGACTTCTCCAAAGAAGAGAACAAACAATCGATTAAAGAAGGATACAAAGTAGTTGAAGCATACTTAGGTGAAGAGTATCCATTAATCGTTGGTGGAGAGCGTATTACCACAGAAGGTAAAATCACTTCTTATAACCCAGCAAATAAAGAACAAGTAGTAGGTGTTGTTTCAAAAGCAACAAAAGATATTGCAGCAAAAGCTATGGACATTGCAGATGAAACATTCAACACTTGGAAAAAAGTAAAACCTGAGGTACGTGCAGATGTACTTTTCAAAGCAGCAGCAATTATGCGTCGCCGTAAAGCCGAGTTTTCTGCACTATTATCAAAAGAAGCAGGAAAAACATGGGTTGAGGCTGACGTAGAAGCAGCAGAAGCAATCGATTTCTTAGAATATTATGGTCGCCAAATGTTACGTTTAAAAGATGGCGTTCCAGTGGAAAGCCGTCCAGGCGAATATAACCGTTATGACTATATTCCATTAGGAGTTGCAGTAGTTATTTCTCCATGGAACTTCCCATTTGCTATTATGGCTGGTACAACAGTTGCGGCAATGGTTGCTGGTAATACAGTATTACTAAAGCCTGCATCCACGACACCAATCATTTCTTATAAATTTGTTGAAGTATTAGAAGAAGCTGGTATGCCTGCTGGTGTAGTAAACTTCATCCCTGGTTCAGGTGCTGAAATTGGTGACTTCTTAGTAGAACACCCACGTACACGTTTAATCAGTTTCACTGGTTCACGTGATGTTGGTTTAGGAATCGTTGAAAAGTCATCAAAATTGGCGGATGGTCAAATTTGGATTAAACGTACGATCCTTGAAATGGGTGGTAAAGATACAATCGTAGTAGATAAAGAAGCAGATCTAGAGCTAGCAGCACAATCTATCGTAAAATCTGCATTCGGTTTCAGTGGTCAAAAATGTTCAGCTTGTTCTCGTGCCGTAATCGTAGAAGATGTATACGATCAAGTGGTCGATCGAGTAGAAGAGTTAACAAAAGCATTAACAGTTGGTGTTCCAGATAATGATGAGCACTTTGTTGGTCCAGTTATCGATGGTTCTGCGTTCAATAAAATCATGGAATACATTGAAATTGGTAAAGGTGAAGGCCGTTTAGTAGCTGGTGGTACTGGAGACGATTCAAAAGGTTACTTCATTCAACCAACAGTCATTGCAGACCTTTCTCCAACTGCACGTATTATGCAAGAAGAAATCTTTGGACCAGTTGTGGGTCTTACTAAAGCAAAAGATTTCGACGAAGCAATTGATATTGCAAACAATACGGAATACGGTTTAACAGGTGCTGTTATTACTAATAATCGCATGAATTTAGAAAAAGCTCGTGAAGATTTCCATGTAGGTAACCTTTACTTCAACCGAGGATGTACAGGTGCAATTGTAGGATACCAACCATTTGGTGGATTTAACATGTCTGGTACAGATTCAAAAGCTGGCGGTCCTGATTATATCGTTCTTCATATGCAAGCGAAAACAACTTCTGAAATGCTTTAATCGAGTCAAATAAATAAACAATATTAAATAGGCAGGCGCATCGGTGATGAGTCTGCCTATTCAACAAGAATGGGGGAAATGAAGATGACAAACTCACAACATGTGATTGAGCAAACAGATAAATTTGGTGCAAATAACTACAATCCACTTCCAATCGTTATTTCGGAAGCAGAGGGTGTTTGGGTAAAAGATCCAGAGGGTAATAAATATATGGATATGCTTTCTGCATACTCTGCAGTGAACCAAGGGCATCGCCACCCGAAAATTATTCAGGCGCTAAAAGACCAAGCAGATCGCGTAACATTAACATCTCGCGCATTTCATAATGATCAATTAGGACCATGGTATGAAAAAGTGAGTGAAATAACAGGAAAAGAAATGGTATTACCAATGAATACTGGAGCAGAAGCAGTAGAAACTGCATTTAAAGCTGCTCGTCGTTGGGCTTATGATGTAAAAGGTGTTGCAGAAGACCAAGCGGAAATCATTGCATGTAATGGGAATTTCCATGGTCGTACAATGACAGCAGTATCTCTTTCATCTGATCCGGAATACAAACGTGGATTTGGACCAATGTTACCTGGTATTAACTTAATTCCTTACGGTGATTTAGAAGCACTTAAAGCAGCTATCACACCAAATACTGCAGCATTTTTAATCGAACCTATCCAAGGGGAAGCAGGAATTCTTATTCCACCAGCAGGATTTATGAAAGCAGCTTTTGAATTGTGTAAAGAAAATAATGTCCTATTTATCGCAGATGAGATTCAAGCTGGTCTTGGACGTACTGGTAAAATGTTTGCTTGTGAGTGGGAAGATGTAAATCCAGATATGTATATTTTAGGTAAAGCACTTGGCGGTGGGGTATTCCCAATTTCCTGTGTAGTTGCTGACCGTGAGGTGCTTGGTGTATTCAACCCAGGATCACATGGTTCTACATTTGGAGGAAATCCATTAGCGTGTGCAGTATCGGTTGCTTCATTAAATGTGTTAACAGATGAAAAACTTGCAGAACGTTCATTAGAACAAGGCGAATATTTCATGAATGCATTAAAAGAAATCCAACATTCTTCTATTAAAGAAGTTCGTGGACGTGGATTGTTTATTGGTATGGAGTTAACGGAAGAGGCGCGCCCATATTGCGAACAGTTAAAAGAACTAGGATTATTATGTAAAGAAACGCATGATACTGTTATTCGTTTTGCACCACCTCTAGTGATTTCAACGGAAGAACTAAATTGGGCAATCGACAAAATTAAAAAAGTATTTAGCAATCAATAAATCATAGACAAATAGGAACCAATATATGTTACAATGATTCCGAAGAAATAATTATGAATTAAAGAGGCGAAATAATCAAATGGCTGAAAATTTAAACCTGTTCACATCAACCCAGGCTGTCATTAAAGAGGCTCTGCAAAAATTAGGTTATGACGAAGCAATGTATGAGTTACTGAAGGAACCACTTCGCATGATGGAAGTTCGTATTCCAGTTAGAATGGATGATAATACGGTAAAAGTATTTACAGGTTACCGTGCTCAACATAATGATGCAGTTGGACCTACAAAGGGTGGAGTTCGATTCCATCCAGCAGTTACGCAAGAAGAAATGAAAGCACTTTCTATGTGGATGACATTGAAAGCTGGAATCGTTGACCTTCCGTACGGTGGAGGTAAAGGTGGAGTAGCTTGTGATCCACGTGAAATGTCCATGGGAGAAATCGAACGATTAAGTCGTGGTTATGTACGTGCAATTGGTCAGATTGTAGGACCGACAAAAGATATCCCAGCTCCAGATGTGTTTACAAATGCACAAATCATGGCATGGATGATGGATGAATATAGTCGTATGGACCAATTCAACTCACCAGGTTTTATTACAGGTAAACCACTTGTACTTGGTGGATCACAAGGTCGTGACCGCGCTACAGCACAAGGTGTTACGATTGTCATTAACGAAGCTGCCAAAAAACGCAATATCGATATGCAAGGTGCACGCATAGTTATCCAAGGTTTTGGGAATGCTGGAAGTTTCTTAGCTAAGTTTTTGAGTGATCAAGGTGCAAAAGTTATTGGTATTTCTGATGCTTATGGTGCTTTACATGATCCAAATGGTTTAGATATTGATTATTTATTGGATCGTCGTGATAGTTTTGGTACAGTAACAACATTATTTGAAAATACAATTTCTAACCAAGAACTATTAGAGTTAGATTGTGATATATTGGTTCCAGCAGCAATTGAAAACCAAATTACCGCTGAAAATGCGCATAACATTAAAGCGACAATTGTAGTAGAGGCTGCAAATGGACCTACAACTTCTGAAGCTACTAGAATCCTTTATGATAGAGGTATTTTATTAGTTCCTGACGTATTAGCTAGTGCTGGTGGCGTAACCGTGTCTTATTTTGAGTGGGTTCAAAATAACCAAGGCTATTACTGGACAGAAGAAGAAGTAAATGAAAAACTAGTGAAAAAAATGGTAGAAGCATTTGAAAATATTTATGAAGTAGCGACAACTCGCAACATTAATATGCGTTTAGCAGCTTATATGGTTGGGGTACGCAGAACGGCAGAAGCATCTCGCTTCCGCGGTTGGGTATAATAGTTTGTCACACGTAAAAACCGCTTGTAAACTACAAGCGGTTTTTACTATCATAAGAGTAGATAGATTTAAAGGAGGAAGTTTCAATGAACGCTTTTTCATTTTATAATCCGGTAAAGTTAATATTCGGTAAAGGGCAATTAGCTAAATTATCAACTGAGCTTGCGGTATTTGGTCAGAAAGTACTTGTCGTATATGGCGGAGGCAGTATAAAGAAAAACGGGCTATATGATCAAGTGATGGCCGCTTTAAAAGAAGCGAATATGCAAGTGTTTGAGTTACCAGGGGTAGAACCTAATCCTAGACTTTCTACAGCAAAGCGTGGAGCAGAAATTTGTAAAGAAGAAGGAATTGACGTTGTATTAGCAGTTGGTGGTGGTTCTGTTATAGATTGTACAAAACTAATTGTAGCTGCTGCAAAATATGATGGAGACGCTTGGGATCTAGTAACACGTAAAGCAATTCCTGTAGATGCACTTCCATTTGGAACTGTCTTAACACTAGCAGCGACAGGTTCTGAGATGAATGCAGGTTCTGTTATTACAAATGAAGAAACACAAGAAAAGTACGGATGGGGTAGCCCGCTCGTATTCCCTAAATTTTCAATTTTGGATCCCGTACATACATTTACGGTTCCACTTGATCAAACGGTATATGGGATTGTCGATATGATGTCTCATATGTTTGAGCAATATTATAATGAAGCAACGAATACACCAGTCCATGATGAAATGATTGAAGGTGTCCTTCGTACTGTTATTGATACAGCACCAAAGTTAGTGCAGGATTTGGAAAACTATGAGTTGCGTGAAACGATTTTATTTGCAGGTACGATAGGATTGAACGGATTTTTACGCATGGGATATAATGGCGACTGGGCTAGCCATAATATTGAACACGCTGTTTCAGCAGTATACGATATTCCTCATGCTGGTGGACTTGCAATTATTTTCCCGAGATGGATGCGTCATAATGTACATGTAAATCCAGAACGTTTTGCAAAGTTAGCCGTAAAAGTTTTTCAAGTTGACCCAACTGGAAAGTCTCCAGAGGAAGTAGCACTAGAAGGAATTGATCGATTAGCAGCGTTTTGGGCTTCTCTCGATGCACCGACAAATTTAGCTGACTATAATATAGATAATTCTAAAATTGATCTAATGGTTGAAAAAGCAATGGTCAACGGTAAATTTGGTAATTTTAACAAGTTAGATGCAGAGGACACAAAAGCAATATTAACTGCGTGTCTATAAGAAAAGCGGAAGCGCCTATGTCTGCCCCGGTCCGGTACGCTCTTCTGCGACGAACTTTGCGCAGGAGCAAAATGGGGAAAAGCGAGGAGGCAGCTCCTCAGCCACCACAAGCGATTTTGTTTGCGCAGGAGCAGCTTTTTCCCATTTGAACCCGAGGGGGCAACGGTCTTCTGCGACGAGCTGTGCGCAGGAGCAAGGCGCTGGAGCTAAATCGATACTGAGTAAAAAGTATATGCTGTTGGATCTAGGAAAAAAAGAAAACACATGAGGGAGCAATTGCTCAATCATGTGTTTTTAATATCGTCTGTTGATCTCTATGATGGTTCCATGTTCGAATGCCGTCATCTTCATCGAATGCGATTGTGACATCTGTTACACCTTGTTGATTTAAAATAAGTTCTTTCAAAACATCATGAATATCATCTACTTTGGCAAACGAAAGGGAAGGATCTATCTCAGCAATTAATTTTACATGCAAAAATTCCCCTTCTTTAATAACTTCTAATTCACGAATATCCTTTACATTTGGGTTTTCGGATATGATATGAGCAATATGTACAAGCATTTGTTCATCTGTTTCTCCAAGAACACCCCTGGCATTGTCTAAAAATACCTTTCCTACTACATAAAACATCATAACCCCAATGAGGATGGAGGCAATCCCTTCTGCTTGTAAAAATCCCGTAAAATGTGAGATCAACACGGCGATGAATGCAAGAACCCCACCGGAAGTAGCTACTAAGTCTTCCATAAATACAAGTTTCGTTGCAGGCTTTGCACGATTTATATTAGCGACACCCATCGTAAGTGGGGCAAAGAAGCCTCCTTTTATCCCAACATCGTGTAAAATTTCTTTTCCTGCTTTATAAAGAACAACAAATTCTAAAATAATACCAATTCCTAAAACAATTAAACTGATAGCAACACCGCTAGAAGCTGCGGGATGTTGAATATGATGCCATCCCTCTTTAATGGTTTCGTAAGATAGGATACCAACTAATAGTACGGCTCCTAAACAAACGAGATTAACTAGACGACCAAATCCGTTAGGAAATCTAGGAGTAGGGGGTTTCTTTGATAAGGCGGAACCGATAAATACGAAAAATTGGTTCGCGGCATCCCCAATGGAGTGCATCATTTCTGCGAACATTGCTACATTTCCCGTAAGGAAGAACGCCCCTGCTTTTAATGCAGCAATAATAGTATTTACAATTGCGGCAGTTAAAGAAGGTTTATTTCCTCCTTTTAGTAGTTTGAAAAATTCCTTCATCCTAATGACTCCTCTCGTCAAATCGATTCTACTTCCACAGTCTCAATAAATTTTTGCTTTTTAATTGTATTATAAAATTCCACTGTATTTTTTTTAGTCACGATAGACAATCGCATGTCCATTTCATGCTTGACGATATTATTATCTAATACAATGTCTTTTATCCGGATACTTTCTATATAAAGGCCGCTAGCTTGAAGAAAGTCATACACTTTTGCGATATTTTCCGTATTTGAAACTATTACAATTAGTGATAATTCTTTGGATCTCAATCTTTTCGGTCCAATTTTCGCCATTAACGGTGGAATTAATTCAATGCCGATTAAGACAATGCATACACTTAATGCCGCCTCAAAATAAAATCCTGCTCCAACCGCGATCCCAATTCCTCCTGCACCCCAAATCATGGCCGCAGTCGTTAGCCCGGTAATACTATCATTTCCTCTACGGAGAATAACCCCTGCACCAAGAAAACCAATTCCGCTTACAATCTGAGCGGCTAAGCGAAGAGGATCCATTGTTATATTAATACCTTCGTGTGGATGAGCTTTGTATGCGGATTCTATCGATATGTATGTAAGCAAGCAACTAAAAGTAGCGATAACGATACTTGTTTTTAATCCAACCGGTTTCTTTTTTAGTTCCCTTTCTATACCTATTATTAAACTTAATAATGCTGCAACAGTTAATTTAAATGTTATTTCGGCACTGCCGCTTATGTTTGGCAACCATTCCATTATGTATTCCTCCTATATCTTTTAATTGATCAGTTGAGTATCTCTTATATATATGAGGAAAAATATCGGCGTATATCATAATTAACTCTTTAGAACTTTATTGATATGTAATACCCGTTAACAACGGTATTAATCCTATTAGATCTCTTTTGATTCCTTCATACGGGCGTATTTTTACTAATTATAATAGAAAGGTTTAGAAGTAGTATTAATAAGATTGAATCAATTTATTAATGTTTTTTAAAAAAAGGGTTGCTTTTTATTTTATAAGCGTGTATATTAATACTTGTCCTTCGGAACAGTCATCAACAATTTGAAATCTTTCAAAAAAATGTTTGACATCTAATCCGAAAGAAGTTATACTAATAAAGTCGTCAAAACGAGATGGCAACATGAACATTGAAAACTGAACATGCAAAACGTTAAGAAATATAGCTTGAAAGATTAACTTGTTAGTCTGATAGCCAAAACAATTTTGACATCATTTAATGATGATGCCAGCAAAACAAAATGAGCTTTTTAAGTTCTCTATTATGGAGAGTTTGATCCTGGCTCAGGAC
>NZ_JBIWEX010000039.1:0-26249 GCF_044762745.1 Psychrobacillus sp. NPDC096426
TACGCCCGATGATTTCTACTTTTCGTTCTTGCGTGTAACGTGTTCCATTTTGTTTTGTCATATCGATCGACCTCCGTGTAATTTACTTAATCATAACACGTTAGCCTCGTACGACTTCTATCCTAACAGAGGGGGATAGGCAACATACGCAATAGCAAATAACCAAATAATATTTTCATATGGAAATAAACTAATGGTCATGCATAGAAACATTAATGCACTTAAAAATGAAGTAAGTACTAACACTCGTTTTCGAGGAAATCGATCGGAAATATAACCTCCTATTAAATTAACAAAAAAACTGACGATAACTGTAAAGATTAAAAAGACCCCAGCCCATACTTTGTTCATTTCTTGCGCAAAAAATAAGGCCATAAAAGGCATTACCGCTGATGAAACCGCTCGATTAAAAAAAGATGTAATTAAACGTACTTTAATATTTTGCGGATAGTTTTTCCAAGACATGTTGTCAACCTCCTCTGTCTTATGTATATTAAACTAGACTCAACTAACAAAAAATGGACACTTAAAATACTTATGTCCACTTTTAGGAGGAGGGCTTTCAATGGATAAATACTTACTAACTCTTTGGCAATCTGTAACATCAGGTAGCATTAAACATATTGAAATAGCCGAGTTGCTTCAATTAAGCCAGAAGCAAACTGCTCGATGTATACAAAAGTGGACCACAGAAGGATGGCTAGAATTTATTTCTGGCCGCGGTAGAGGTAATGTTTCTACATTGCAATGGTTAAAAAATGTGGAAGCCATTTTTGAGGAACGGGTAATGAAAATGATTGATGAAGATCCTGTTGAACTTAGTAGCAAGTATTTAGTATTAGATTGGTCATCAGACAGTAAACTCCGTCTAATGAATAAGTTCCGCACCAAATTTGGATACGTTCAATCGACCAACGATAAGCTTGTTATTCCAAGAAGATACCCTTTTTTGACAATACACCCTTTAGAAGCCGCGGATGTTAATAGTGCCAACTTGGTGGCAAATGTATATAATCGATTGGTTGCTGTTGATGAACAAGGATTAGTTTCACCAGAACTGGCTCATAGTTGGGATGTAAGTTCTACTAGAGTTCGCATTTATTTAAAGAAAGATATAAAATTTCATGATGGTTCTATATTAGCGGCGGAAGATGTGGTTGCTTGCTTAGATAAGTTGCGTAAATATCCGCAATATCAACTACTATGGGGACCAGTACAACAAGTAAAAGTCGCAGCACCATTAGTAATCGATATTTATTTCCCTACTGGATGTAGCTATTGTCTGCAGATGCTAGGGACAATGAATGCAAGTATTTATAAAGAAACTAAAAGTGGATTTGTCGGCACAGGCTGTTTTTATTTAGAAGATAACGACGAAAAGAAAACATCTTTAGTAGCGTTTAAGGATTTTTTTGGAGAAAGACCTTTGCTTGATGTAGTAGAATTTGTACAAGTTCCTGAGGAGTTCGACGTTGTGTATCGATCCTCTGCACTGGAAGAAAATCACTCTACTTTTCAGGTAGAAAGTGATTCTGGTTTTGGTGTAGTGATGATGAATACTTTTAGAAATACTGCGATACAACGCAAGGAAGTTCGTGATTATTTACATTATATTATTGCGAAGAACAGACATGAAATTGTACAAACAGATTCACGTAAACTACCAAATCATGAAGGTTGTCTCATTGGTAAAAGTCAGAGCTACTCGATTTCAAAAGTTATAAAGCCAGATTTTTCAGAACCTCTCGTATTGAAATTAGTAAATTACACAGAAAATACAACGTTGTGGTTGAAAGATCTATTGGAAAAAGAAGGAGTCCCAGTTGAAACAAAATGGGTTTCATTTAAGGATACAGTTTGGAATATTGGAGAGAATGAAGAAGCAGACATTTTTATACACGGAGAAGTATTTGAAATGAATCAAAACTTTTCATTTTTCTATTTCCTACTAAATGGGAATTCAAAATTAGCTAGCCTCCTAAAAAAAGAGAAAAAATTAGCTAGTTATTTAGAGGAATACATACATACGCCATTCGAAAAATGGACTAGCTTGAACCTAAAGGTAGAAAAAGAATTAATTGACCAATCCATTATTATTCCCTTATATTATGCAAAACGTCAAATCCCCTTTTCTGCAGATTTGATGAATATTAACATTAAACATTTTGGCTATGTAGACTTCTCAAAATTATGGGTACGTCCTGAAATAGACTAACAGAAAAGGATGTGTAACATTGCACATCCTTCTATTAAACTCCAAAGATAGGACCTATAAATAGTACATACAACCATCCGAGTTCGGCTAAAACCTCATCTTTCTTGCATCGCTTTCGATTCGCTCTTTACATGTAGGACACGAAAATTTTCCCTGCATGTTACGTTTAAACTTTTGGTACTGTGGATCATTGTCGTAAAGCTTGAACTCTTTTTTACAAAATAGACATGTGACAGTATAAAAAAGCATATAACAACCTCCCGTTTCACTTATCTAACGTAATCTTGGTATGATCATTAAAACTTCCCGTGTTTTTTATCGTATTTAAGTAGCTCTATTTCAACTTCTAACTCATTTAGTCTTTTCTCTAGCTTTTTTCTTGTCGTGCTAGCTTCAAACAATGCTCCAGCAGCAACAGCAAATGCTAACCATGCAATATACCCCATCACCCTCCCCCTTTCTTTAATGTTCAAACTGAAAACGCGAACAGTAACATTACTGCCGCAATACTAAATTCAGATAAATAGACTTTTCTAGCTAGTTTTTGATAATAACTTTCAATTCCATCCATAACAGATCCCACGCTTGCCACATTTAAAACAATTCTAAGATAAGAAATATTTAATTCATTTACAACTGCCATTATCAAACAGAAATCCCATTTTATTTACCTCACTTATTTTCCACATAACTGAAATCCTTCTTCCAAAAATAATTCATATATATAGTAAAAGATAAATTCACATAAAAAATGACTCCCTCCATATTGGACAGAGACATTTTCTGTAGTTATGATTATTTACTCGGATGTTTGTCGAATACTAAGTTCTATTATTCTTACTTTTTTCTTCCAATGTAAAGTAAGTGAGAAGAAATCCCGAGTATATATGGATCTGTTCCTTTTTCAATAATTAAATCTATTACTTTTTGTAACTCTTGTTCACCTTTATCTTTCCAGTAATTCCAACTATCATTGTTTAAAATAGTTCCCGCATTTGAACCGATTAATTGTATATTTTCAAACCCTTGTGCTTCCATAAAAGGATTAATATCTTCTATATTAAAATAGTAGGCACCTGTAAATCGCCCTTCATCTGTGTGATTAAAGCAACCAGAATGAGAGAATTGAACAATCGTTTCCATGTTATTATTCGGTTTCCAATTTTCAGGAGATAATAGTGAGGTAAGGATATGTCTAACTCTTGGCATAAAGGCTATAAAAACAAAACCATTCTTTTTTGTCACTCTATATAATTCTTGAACTGCCTTTACTCGATCTTTTTCTTCCTGTAAATGATACATCGGTCCAAGCATTAAGGATGCGTCGAACTGTTCATCTTCCAACATTTTAAGTTCTCTAGCATCCACTGCATAAAAGCCTTCGAATTGTTCTTCTAAACCAAATTCCATTGCTTTACCCTTTGCTACTTCGACTAATTTAGGTGTTAGATCGGTTAAAGTTACCTTATAACCTTCTCTAGCAAGCTTCATGGAGTATTTTCCAGGTCCTGCTCCATTATCTAGCACTCGTCCTGTTTCAGGCAGATATTTCTTTATATAATGCCAATTTACTTGAAATTCAATCGGTTCTCTATCTAGCCTTCCCCACTCATCGAATTGATTGTAATACTCTAATATTCTACTCATAAAATTACACCTCATATTATTGAACTAATTTGTTCTATTCTCCATCTTCTACTTAAAATCCTTTTTTGTTACGAAAGTTAATTTCAATAGTTGGTTGTTTTAACTCCATTAAGTTGAGCATTCGGTGCATCTTTTACATAAGCAATTCTTTAAAAGCATATAATTAAGTTGAATTGTCTTATTATTTTAATTGGAGGCTGCCTAGTTCATGAAAGATAGCGAGAGCGTTGATCAAAATAATCAAAATTCAAATACAGTGATTCGAGCAGCAGAACTTGCTGTCGTGGGTGAATTATTATCTACACTCGGTGATGTGATATCTAGAATTGCCGAAGTGCTTGCATCAGAAGAAGAACGACATGGACAAAATGACAATAAAAAAATACAGAAACAGATTGACTATTTGACCAATGAAATAAAAAAACTTAAAAAACAAAAAAATATGGATAGACCAAAATGGCTATAGATAAAATTACTTCTTCATACTGCTGATTTACCTGTAGCATCTCTCGAGATGCTTTTTTATATTCGGTTGTTGGACTATGTGCCATATCTCAAACGAACTGTTTAGTTAAACGTGAACGGTATGAGTTTCTTATTGAATTCTGAATTATTTTGGAACCTGGTACCCTAAAGTATATTTAACTTGGCAGATGCTTTCTCCATTCCCTCCAAGCCTCAAGATATCCGCTTAGGTCATGTGGGTGAACTTTAATACAAACTCCAATGCGCGTGTATAATTGAAAAAGAACTTCATCCAAAAGCCTTTCTTTATGAAAAGGAATATCTTGAGTCAATAATGAAAAAGACGACATTAGTGTGCTTAGGTCTAAACTGTCCGGTGAGGAGCAAAATGCATACGTAAAATCGTAAATCTTTGGACCAATTAGTGGCGAAGGATCTATAACTCCATTTAATTTATTTTCTTTAAATACAAAGTTATGAACACCAGTATCTCCATGAAGATAATACTTCTCTTCTTTATGTTCATATGTTTTCAACTTATTAATCAATAGCTCAACTCTATTATGATCCTCACTCGGAAGTAGATCACCTATATTCTTTTGGGCGAATTCTAAACTACTTAGATTGAATTCTGCCCACGAATTTCTATGTATGCCATTTACTCTTCCCCAGTTAATAGCTGGGTCTACTTTTTGGTATTTATTTAACAGTTCCTCAATTAATATAGTCATCCACTCTAATTTAGAGCCTCGATTTAGATGTGTTTCTCCATGAATATAGGAGTATACTATAAATTCATTTTTTACATCTGTATAAATTACACTTGGTAATAACTTTACATCTTTATATGCAAGCAGAAAATCCTTTGTTGTGCTTATCAGTTTTGGTTGGTCTATTTTTATTACGTATTTTGGTTCATTATTATAAAAGAGTGTATATAAAATTCCATTTGTTGTACCACTTTTTAATTTTTTCACTTCAACATTGTCATTTTTTATTAAGTCTTGGTATTTTAGAAAACGAACGATTTCATTTATTTTTTCCATTTATCGTACCCTCTTGAAAACTGTTTAAAAATAATGGATTTCATTCATTAAACCTTCCCATAACAACGGTGTTATAGTATTTCGCATCTGATAGGATTTTGTCATTTTTTAATATGCCCTCAATTTTAAAACCAAATTTTTTATAGAGATTTACCGCCTTTTCATTTGTTTCTAAAACATTTAAAGTAATTTTAGTGATACTGTTTGAATCAGCCCAATTAATAGATTCTTTTAGCAGGTTAGTTCCTATACTATAGCCCCAATAATCTTTTAATACACAAACACCGAATTCTACCTTATGTGCATATCGCTTTAGGTGATTCCCTTCACATCTTGAAAATCCGACAATCTTGTCATTCATAACGGCAACTAGAAAAAGATTATTCTTATTTTCCGTATCCGCTTTAATCAGTTCTTCAAAGCCTTGAGTGTCTATGTATGCTTCACCTCTTTCTCTATCGAGGTTTTGAGTCTCTCCATCAATCTGTAATCTGACTTCAGATAATTCTTTTGCATCTTTCTTCATTGCAGGTCTTATATTGTAACAAACTCCGTTAACAGTAAATTCTCTCGGTTTAATTGGCATACCTATCTTCTCCTCAATGTAGATTAATATTGCGCAGTCTTTCAAAATACGAACTACATGTTCATTTCTCTTGTTTTGCTAGCAATAATAAGTGACTTTAATTATTAATTTTTAATCTATATGCTTCATTGATGATATTCCAATCAAGAGGTCTAGCCATTCTAGTTTCTAATTGTTCTAATGGTTTAAAACCAAACTGTGCATAAAGAGAGTGTGCATCCTTTGTTGCGAGTTGAAAACTGGTTCCTTTTAACTTTGGATTTTCGGTGATTATACTCATCAACCATTTACTCAACCCACGTCCTCTGTATTCAGGAAGTATGAAAACATCCCCTAACCATGAAAAGCGTACAAGATCAGAAACAACACGGGCAAATCCAATCTGTTTAGCAGATTCATTAGTCGGATTTCCTTCAAATATTCCATAACAGATAATAGAGTTTTCGATCGACGCTTCTACTATTTCCTTCGTAGTTCCCTTCAGCCAATACGATTCCTTACTTAAAAAATTATAGATCACTTCAACATCTAAAAAGCTTTTATCAGTACTTATAAAAAATCCATCTTGTTCTAACATTTCGCTTAGTCCTCATTTCTGCATATAAACTGCAAGGCATACTTGCTTGTTGAAATATTCTCCATTTCATTCTTAAAACCCTTTTTTTGAATATTAGTTCAAATCTTTATTCTATTCATAATGCAGATCTTCTCTTTCTGCAAAAAATGATTCATTTATTGTGAAACTAGTTATTTAAAAATAACATAGTGACTGAAGTTCCTTCTCTCCCTACCTCTATGAAGCCCAATCTACGATAGAGATTTACAGCATTAGTATTCTCAACATCTACGCTTAATGATAATGTTTTATAGTTATTATCTTTTGCTTCTTGAATAATTGAATGCATTAATTTTTTTCCTAGACCTTTTCCCCTTGCCTCTTTTTTTATAGCAATTCCTAATTCTGGTGTCTTATCGTTCACATAGCCATACCCACGTTCTTCACTACTAAATAATCTGTACCATACTGCTCCTATTGGAGTTCCTGAATGATCAATCGCTATTAATGCTTTATCACCATTCCTTCCCCAGTTTTGATAGTATTTCTTCAACTCATAAGTATTAAGCAGTTCTTCCATTCCTGGTTTTCTCTCTTCTTCTATGTGTATAGACTCATAAAGCATCTCCAGTAAAAACCAGCTTTCACTCTCTTTTAAGTATCTGATTTCGTACATTCTCATCCTCCTAATACACTAAGACTATATTTTTTTGAACCTCCATTATTACGCTCCTATCATAATGAGCAGCTGCACTAATTATTTAGACTAATATTACAAATTCAATTTTCCTTTCGAAAAAACCTTTATTAGTTCTCGGTACAAAAAATACGAACATTCTTATTGGTCGTATTACCACAAAGTACCTGTATCTATTAATCTTTATCCATAGTAATCTAGGAGTATTCAAATACTACTTTCATACTAGAGGAGCATGGAGTTAAGTGAAAAAAATACTTCTTGTTTTTATTATTTTTATTTTATTTTTAAGCTTGGGACCTGTACAAGGCGAAGCTACCGATAATTCACTAATAGTTGGGGCTGTTCAAGTAGATAACGTGCCCGTTTTAAGTTTACCTAAAGAAGGTTCACCTGTTCTTACAACTTTAAAAAAAGGGGAAGAATTACCAGTATTATCAACCGTAGCAGGAGATTCATCCCCCTCTATCATTCATACTGTACTTTCTGGAAATACGTTATGGAAGATTTCAAACCAATATGGGATTTCAATGAATGATTTAGCCGGATTGAACAAATTACGATCATCAAACCTACTTGTTGGACAGCAAT
Source organism: Psychrobacillus sp. NPDC096426 (assembly GCF_044762745.1). NCBI lineage: Bacteria > Bacillati > Bacillota > Bacilli > Caryophanales > Bacillaceae > Psychrobacillus > Psychrobacillus sp. NPDC096426. The sequence continues at coordinate 7,804 of NZ_JBIWEX010000039.1, forward strand.
TAAATATTCCTAACTCTTTCGTACAAGTTCAGTTGCTTGGCGGTAAAAAAGGATGGGTTAAGAAGCCATTTTTACAACAAAAAACACAGGAACGGATCGTTATGGGTTGGATGTATAACGGAAACTCCCAAAGTTATATTCAACAATTAAACCATTCGAACTTAAATGTTGTGTCACCCCGTTGGTACACATTAAGCAATACGGGCAATTTTGTTTCTATTACAGCCGATACAAAATATATACAAGATGCACATAGCAAAGGCAAGAAAGTTTGGCCACTGTTTGGGAATAAATTTGATTCTGTTATGACTGACATCGTACTAAATAATTATGCAAATCGTCAAAAACTAGTTTTGGCGTTGAAGAACTCTTTAATTCAAACCCAAAGCGATGGAATCAATATAGACTTTGAAAACATCGATCCGAAAAACAAACAAGATTTTGTTCTCTTCATCACTGAACTTAAAAAGGCTCTTCAGCCGCATGGTATAAAAGTATCTGTCGACGTTACCCGAGAAAATAGCGATCCTTTCTGGTCTGGTAGCTTAGACCGCAAAAAGCTTGGTGAAGTTGCCGACTACATCATTATGATGGGCTATGACGAGCATTGGGAAGACAGTCCGATAGCCGGATCTGTAGCTTCTATTCCATGGGTTAAAGAAGGCATTGAACTTTTAATGAAGGACGTACCTTCTCATAAAATCGTCTTAGCTGTACCATTCTACACAAGAGAATGGATCACTAATTTAACGACAAAAAAAGTGAATAGTATAGACCGCACAATGGATGAAGTCGAGCAAATAATTTCTTCAAAAGGGCTTAAAAAGATTTGGGATCCAATTGCGCAGCAAAATTATGTCGAATATACAGTTAATGGAGAGAAACACCAAATATGGGTAGAGGATAAACAATCGATCAAACTGCGTATCGACTTGGCTAATCAAAATAATTTAGGCGGTGTTGCTGCTTGGTATATTGGTTCTGAAACACACGACATTTGGGATGTGTACCATTTTAATAAGTAATTGGGTAGAAACTTCTTTAATAGCTTGGAGATCTATCACTACAACCTAGGTTCGTTATTTAGACGAACTCAGGTTGTTTTTTTATTTTTTTGACTTCAAGCTCTCTCACCTGTTACTCCCTCCTAAAATATAATCTTCGCTAATATCTTGCCAAAATGGATAGAAAAATACATATGCCTGCTAAAGTAAAGAAAATGAGTGCGTTTCTAAGATTCCTCCTTACTTTAATACCATAAGCACAAAAAAAGATAGCCGCAGCTAATTTGGAAAACATTTGAAAGTAACTATTATTTGAAAATGATGAACTACTAAAAACGATTGAAATAAGCAACGTTGTACAGATTAGTATTTTAAACCATAATGGCTCTTTTAAGAATTGCATAAACATAAATTTTATCCTTTGGATGACGGAACACCCTCATTCATGAAAATTTTCATTCTTCTCTAACATATGGTATTTTTCCAAAATAGATACTTCAAATTATTTCAGCAAGAATAAAGTTAATTGTTCCTTCAAAGATCTGACCATAGAATCCTTCTTATGCTCATATTTTTCTTTCAATTTATGATGCTTCTACATTTACCACTAATTTTCATGTAAAAACAAGTAAAGTGCGAAAGGCTTGGAAAATCCTCTGAAGGTTATTTGTTCAACTATTAAAACATATAATAAAAAAAACACTTTAGGAGGGGAAATGTGAGAAAAAGCAAGCATCTTCTTGGCGGTGCTGTTTTTTTTGTATTGATGCTCATCATTTTGTTTTTCTACCCCCAGATGTTTGGAAGAGAACAAGAAACAAGTGGGCATCTTTTTCAAATTTCCAAAGAGGAAGAGAAAGCTTTGAGTGATTTTCAAGAATACCTTTATGCAGATGGAGGTTTTTTTGAGCAAGTCGGGACTGGAATGGAGAAAGCAGGATACGACTATTCGATTTCGGCCATGTTATATTCTACAGATGATATCAGGTTTGACATCATATTAGATAATATAAAGGAAATTAAAGAACATCAACAACAAGAAATATTACAGATTTTCAACGATATGATGATAAAGAATCATATCGACCAAAAAGCTTTTACAATACAAATTAGTTCCACTAAAAGTCCATAATCAGATATTAGATAATTCCCTCCCCTTACATAACGATGTCGCTAAGGGAGACATATGCTCCCTCTATGCTTCTAAAAGTTCTAAGTATTGTTTTTGTCTAAACGTAACATTTCTGCTGCATCTAGATTTTAGAAACCGTCCCGTTAGCATTATGAGTAGGAACTTGGTTTCAAAAAATCATTTAACACGAACTGGGTTTGTAAAACCGCTAGCAACTAAGTCTTTACGTCGATATACACTTAACACAACACCAATTAAAAAGGCATTAAACAAAGTAGGCATCAATCCGTAACTCATAAACGGCAATGACATAGAAATCATTGGGAGAAACCCTAGCGTCATTGCAATATTCGTAACTAGCTGAACGCTGTACAAAGCAACCGCCCCAATGAGTAGCAACTTCCCATATGGATGATGTAATTTACGCGCGATTACAACAATTCTTGCGATGAATAAAGATAGAATGAAAACGAGCACAATCGCAAAAATCCATCCAAAGTAAGAGGTAAGATTTGCAAAAACAAGGTCAGCATGAAATTCCGATATGAACTCCGTTGCCGTAGAGTTTCCAAACCAACCTGCATTAGAAAATATCTCTTTTAAGTGTAATATCATATAGCCATCGGTATCTGCATACTGTTCGGGATTTAAAAATGCTAAGAACCTGACTTTCTGATATGGCGCAGAAGATTGCCAAAAAATAATACCAATAATTAAAAACGAACTAATGATTACTCCTAGCACCGAAAAAATTGCTTTTCGACTAAATTGACTCCAACAAAACATGATACATACCATGGCCATATATATGTAAGCTGTAGAAATACTTGGCAGCGTAAAAATGAAATAATAAGGAAGAAAAAACAAAACTCCCAATTGCCAGATTCTCAACCTTTTATCACGGAAAAAGGTTGCCCAAGCAAGAAACAAAAATGGAATAGCCATTAAACTTTCAATTGTTAAAGGTCCAATCATAACAAGAGGAAGCCCATTAATAAAATGTGTTGGAAAAAATGTTAATATGAATAGAATAAGCATCCCGATTGTGTAAAACAGCCAGCCACGCTTCTCTAACTTTCGATAATCAATCATCATCATCCCAAATGCTACAATCCCACCGAGTAGAATAAATATGACTTTATGCGTTGAATAATATTTCATATTCATCGAATCATCCCTAAAATTATTGCCAAGAGATAGCATCGGTAAAAAACTCAAGCCCAGCGTGATAACTAGTAATATAACTGTTAGCCAGTCTACTTTCGGTCGATAAAGCTTATTAAGTTTTTGACCAAGCGTTATAGGACTTCCCATTTGCCCTACTGCCTTTTCTTCTGCTTCTACTTCGTTCAATCCTTTTTTGATCCACTCGTTTTGTACTTCTGTTATGTGATAATCAAGTTCAGCTGACACAAATTCTTTTGCTTCTTTTGAACGGATTTGATTTTGCACTTCTTTTAAATAGGATTGACTATTATTTTTCACTTCAATTTTACCTCCCTAATAATTCATTGAAAGCAAATGGTTTAGTTGTAGACTGTTTTTCTGATTTTCGTAACAGTTTTGTTCCTTTATTGTTTAGTTGGTACTGTTTAATATTTGAGTCGTTCCAGCATGAATGTAAATACCCATCCTGTTCCATCTGATGTAAGAACGTATATACAATTCCTTCATTTCCATCAAATTTACGCATTCCTCTTCCTCTCAAAAATTTCACCAATTCGTAGCCTGTTTTTTCTTGAACTAGCAGCTGCATAACAGCTAAAAAGACTGCGTCATCCTTTTCTTCTTTAAATATTTTTTCATGAATCGTCTCGCGATGTTGCTCAGTAAAATTTAATTCCGAAAATGTTGTTTTATCCATCGTTTTTTTCAAGTTCTTTAAACGCTCCTCCATTACTACTCCTCCAATCGTTCTTCTAGAAGTTCTTTGGCACGCCTGAGCCTTGTTTTAACTGTGTTAACACTAACTTCAGTTAGAACCGATATTTCCTTCATGAGTAATTCCTCGTAATAATAGAAATAGATCACTTCGCGGTATTTAATAGGCAATGTCATTAACGCGGATACTAATTGATCATCCACTTCTCTTTGAATAACTACCTCTTCGACCATGTCTTTCTTTGTTTGTATGTACGTTGTATCTTCTGTAATAATCACATTCTTGTTGTACCAGCTTTTCAGGAAATCCTTGCAATGATTTATAGCAATTCGCCACAACCATGTTTTTAACTTAGATTTCCCTTTGAATGTATGGAGAGACTTATAAAACTTTACAAATATATCTTGGGTTAAATCCTCTGCTATCTCTTTGTTGTTTACATATGAATAGACAAGTCTTAATAAATCCTGACCATATCTATTCATCATCTCATTCATTAGATCTTCCTGATCATCTATTTCAAACGCTTCCTCGAACACTTCTTCCACATTACCCCTCCTCTCTTTCCATTAGACGACGTGCCTTATCGGAAGGTTTGTTAATATTGTTTTATTTTTTGCAAAATAAAAGAACTTCTTTTTGAAGTTCTTTTGGGTTTGCTCCCCGTGTATGACACTATTCAGATTTGTGTCTTACACAAGGATATAATCGACTAATCAAATATTGTCTCTTTAGTAGGGTTCCTCAAAAATTCGAATAGCGTTTTAATTTGAGACTCAGTATTCCTATTAGTAGAAAGCTCTGGTAGATTATTTTCTGAAAAAAATTGAATGTTATTCGTCTCAATTCCTAGTGTAGGTTTCCCTCCAATAATCTCACACAAGATAAATATCTTATAATAATGATAAGGTTCTGGAGGATGCGGGTGTTTATTTTTATCTAATAAAGCAATTAATCTGATTGGGAGTACATTAAAACCAGATTCTTCTTTTATTTCCTTGACTACATTTTCTGAAGGGGACAGTCCAATATCACAAAACCCACCCGGTAAAGCCCATTTATCATCAATATTTTCTTTTACCATTAAAATCTGATCATTTTTAAAAACTACACCACGAACATCAACTTTTGGTGTTTGATAACCACTTTCATTTGCAAACAAATCCCTAACTTTATCCATTTCAAGCTCAGTATATTCCGCCATAATCTCTACACTAATCCTACGTAACTCTTCGTAACGCTCGATGTCATAGACATCTTTAGAGAAGGTTAATCCAGACTGTGATAATGCTTGGATTCTTTGGGCCCACTCTAACCATTGATTACTCATAAGACACCTACTTTAAATGCACTTTTAAATTCCTTTACACTTGTGATGATTAAATTTGGTTCTATGCTAAATGTAGATGTTTGGTATTCTGGTAACCACTGTACACCAATTGTAAAGACATTAGCTTTTACCCCGGCAGCTATATCAGCATCACTATCTCCAATAAAAATTGCCTCAGAATTTTTAACTTCTAAAAGAGATAAGGCCTTAAGCAACCCCTCTGGATGAGGTTTTGGATTTATGACATCATCTCCAGTTATAATAACGTCAAATAATCCTTCCATATCTACTGCTTGGAGGGAGATGTCTAGGCTTCTTTTAGCCTTACCAGTAAAAATTCCTATTTTCGTATCCGCTTCTTTTACGGAATTTAATAGTTCAAGAATTTCAGGATTAATTTCCACTAAACTTTTATGTACTTCTGAATATTTTTCATAGAAATATTCAATTGCCTCTTCCTTGTTAGGGTTTGAAAGGTTTTTTCGTATAATACCTGTTTCCGAAGGACCAAACATCTCCTTTATATCTTCTGAAGTAAGATCCTTATTATCAAACTCTTTAAACACATGTTGAAAAGCATCAAAACAAATTGGCAATGTATTCGCCAATGTCCCATCAAAATCAAATATAATAGCTTTCATCATTAGTCCCCCATTAGTCAGTATAAAGATTGATTTTTTTTTAATTTTTCTACAATTACTTCTGTTTACATCATATATTAGTAATTCCTATAATACTACAAGCAAATTATCTAGTTAAATACCGCAAAATAGCGACTGTTTTCATAAATGAATAAGAAGAGCACTGCGAATTACAGTGCTCTTGGGGTTGATATCTATTAAACTTAAGCTGTGACGTCACGTCTTGTGAACGTCCAATAGCTAATCGCTAAGAAGAAAGCGAAGTAAACTATCATTACAGTAACTGAAAATGGTGTAGTCATTCCTTCTATAAAGGAACCTCCTTTTTCTATTTGGGTAAATGTATGTGAGAATAATATATATTTCACGATTTCGTAATTTCTCAAGATAAAGGCGAATTGCGTACCGGTGAACATGAGGAAAATTGCGATTCCAATTGCTAATGAGCTGGAACGGAAAACGGTACCGATTGCGAATGCAAAGCTTGCAATGATAATTACGTCACCTAACGCTAATACATTCAACCAAATGGATTTTAGCCAATATGACACTTCTGTCACTTGTCCGTTCACAACTTCTAGCAAACTTCCACCAGAACTTTCATAAAAAATCATACCAATTAGGAGAGATACCACGTAAGATACCACTGTTAAGAAAAGCGCAAATGCAACGACCGTTAAAAATTTCGAAGTGAGTATTTTCCATCTGCGAACTGGACGAGCCAATAGCATTTTAATTGTACCTTGTGAAAACTCTGATGCGACAATCCCTGCAGCTACAATCACGGTTAATAATGTGATAATAGATGACATTCCGTATGAATCCATCATAAACCCTTCAAATCCTGCACTGGATAGAGGAGCGACTCCTTCATCCAAGCGGTATTGAAGTATCATTTGTTGATCTTCCAAGCTTTTTTTCGTTTCATCACTTATATCCGTTACGGCCAACTGTTGTTTAACCATACCTAGTTCTTCCGTGACTGTCTGCTCCCAAGCAGGTGTTTCCGTTTTGCTATCCATCCATTTCGTGATTGCAACAAGACCAATAATCATTGCAATGAGTAATGCAACCATTGCCCATGTTGATTTCTTATGCCACAATTTCATCCATTCATTTCGAATTAGATTCAACAACTTGCCCACCTCCTGTCATTTCTAAGAACTGCTCTTCCAGTGTTTTACGATGATGCGAAACGGCATAAATCGCAATATTTTGTTGCACTAATAGTTCAACAACCACTGGAACTTCGGACTGTTCTACGTTTATTAATAAACCATTTTGATAGTTTTCTATAATTATTCCATTATCTGTCAGTACACTACGAGCCTTATCTACTGGTTGAACCTCGATGTAGTATTGAGATTCCTCGATTGCATCTACTTCTCGAATCGCAACAAGTTTTCCGTTTTGGATAACTGCAATCCGGTCACACATCAGCTCAATTTCTGATAATAAGTGACTCGACACTAAAACAGACACTCCATCCTCTTCTGCAATTTTTCGCAAATAGGAACGGAACTCTCGAATACCTGCAGGATCCAGACCGTTCGTTGGTTCATCTAAAATAAGGAACTTTGGGTTATTTAACAACGCCTGAGCTAAACCTAAACGTTGACGCATGCCAAGTGAATAGGTCGATACTTTCTCATGAATGCGTTTTTCCATACCTACTTGGCGAATAACTTCTTCAATCCGTTCTTTCGTCACATGTTTATGCATACGAGCGAAATGGACTAAATTTTTGTAACCGGACATAAACTTATACAATTCTGGGTTTTCAACGATGGCTCCCATTTTACTAATACCTGCCTCAAAGTTCGAGCGCAGCGAAAGGCCATCTATAACGACGTCTCCTTCTGTCGGCTTCATAAGCCCTGCCATCATACGGATCGTTGTTGTTTTCCCCGCTCCATTTGGTCCTAAAAATCCTGTAATCTGACCCGGATACAGCGATAGATTTAACTGATCAATGATCTTTTTCTTTCCGATCTTTTTAGATAGATTTTTCAATTCGACGATAGGTTTCATTTCCATTCAAATCACCTTCCTTAATAAGTTTTGTCATCCATGTTATGGCATCCACACCGTACTGATCACGGATCGTTTCAATTTCCTCATAAGCTAAAATCTTCCCATGATTCAATAGTACAATGGCGTCGAGTAACGGCTCCGCTTCCTTAATTTCATGTGTCGACATAAGTACCGTTTGTGTTTCCGGATCAGTAAATTGGATCATCCCTTTAATGATGTCCTCCCGAACGAGTGGATCGAATCCCGAAAACGGTTCATCTAACAAATAGTAAGAAGCCTCCCGTCCTAATGTCGCCGCCATTTTGGCACGTCCCCGATTTCCTTTAGACAAATTTTTTAACTTCGCATCTAAAGGCACATTTAAATATTTCGCTACGATACAAGCTTTCGAATAATTGAAGTCTTCAAACTGTGTTTCATAAAAACGGAATAACCGCTCAACTGAAAAGAATGGATAAAAGACATCAGCATCTGGCATATAGGCTACCTCACTTGCGATTCTTCTCGTTGCCCTAATGCCATTGACCTGAATTGTTCCACTAGAGGGGGTTGTCAGTCCTGCTATTATCTTTAAAAGTGTCGATTTCCCACTTCCGTTTTCTCCAACTAACCCAATAATCTTTCCTACTGGAATGGTCAGATTGAGTCCTGTTAACGCTTGATGTTTTCCATAGCTTTTTCCTACGTTTTCTAATACAATCACAGATCTTCACCTCGCTCCCGCGTTTGGATATATTCAATCATTTCTTTTTTGGAAAAACCTAATGCCTCGATACTCGTTAAAAAAGACTGTACAAGCCCTTCTTTTACTTCATCGCGTAATTGCTGTAAACGTGTTTCGTTATCCGTTACAAAAGTTCCTTGACCACGTTTTGTTTCTGAAATCCCCATCATTTCCAGCTCCTTGTATACACGCTGCATTGTATTTGCATTAACACCGACTTCCACTGCATATTCACGAACCGAAGGCAATTTTTCTCCTAGCTTTACATTGCCTCGAATAATTTCTCCTGTAATTCTGTCTATCAGTTGTTGATAAATTGGTTTGTCCGGCAAAAAATCGATGCTCATCTTAAATCCTCACTTTCTTTTCGAACCATAGTGCCGAACTCCAAAAAAGAATGATGGCAAACGCAGTTATGATGACAATATCACTTACGTAAATTGTCGGTTCTATCAAAAATGTCAAATCACTATAACTCTCATTCATACTAAACTTCTCAATAAAACCGGGTACTGGAATATTAATACCTCCGAAACGAGGGAAATTTTTAATGAACTCGAGGGAGCTGTTCGTACTCCAAATAATTGAACTAACTATAAACAAGAAAAAGGTAATAATAACGGAAAATCCTTTTACATAGGGACGTATTAAATGGTAAATGACCCAAAAGAAAAGCACGATTATTAAGTAAAGAATGATGGCGAAAAAGATACCACCAAATGCGTACACTTCCATTTCCAATAATTGACCAAATGTCATAAACTCGGGATCGGCATTAACTACTTGCAAGATGACTAATAATAACTCGATCCATAGAAAAGACAAGGATGTAATGATAGTAGCAAATGCAAGCTTAGTGCCGATTAGTTTAAAAATGGAGCTTTCCGTATGCAACCAAATATCTGGTCTTTTCATGTCTAGTTGCAAACTTGTAATAAATAGAATGATGGCGATGAAATGACTAAAAAATAGCCAAATAGTTGCTAATATTAGCGCGGTCTTAAAAATAGGGACATTGTCTATCAATGTGTTCAACAATAAAGGAATTCCTATAATGCCTAACGTATTCAAAATGAATAGTACGACAAGCCAAAACCTAATCAGCATCCATTCTTTTTTTAGAAGGCCTTTCAATTGTTTCATGTTCACTTCTCCTTAAGTATTAGTGTGTTAGTTACATAGTACACTAATTCAAAATGGTTTGTAAAGAATTTTTAAAAAATTATAGAAAAAAATAATAAGTATGGTTTTTTAGAAATAAAAAAACGCCCTGTTTCTGGGCGTTTGTAATGAATTATTCACATTTCTATTATGTTTTTTAGCTTATGTTTGACATTTTCTAATTCAGAATTCACTTCATCCAACTTAGCGCTCAATTTATCTAACACAGTTTCTACTTGTTGCAAGGCTTCTTCAAGGCGTTCTTTTGAACTATTAATTTGCGAATGAATCATCCAATCCGTAAATATATTATCGAAGAAATAATCAGTGAATGTCATGAAATTGCTTTGGTCTACTTGGATAACTTCCGTTACAATGTTCTTCACATCCATCAATTCAGTTTCAAAACGACGTAGGGCCATTTGCGCTATGTGGATATAGTCTTGCGAATTGTTTAGACTATTATGCTTCATGGCTGTTACAAGAATTCCACCTCCGAGGAAAGTGTCCCATGTTGACATTGCAGATGCTGAATTGAGTTCAGTGTTCGCTTGTTCAAGGGCTCTTAGGGCTTCCTGTCCCGCTATCAGTGCTTCTTTTATTTCTTTTAGCATTGACTCCAAATTTGCTCGATTTTCATATAGTTTTTCCAGCTCTTGTCGTTCATCTACAGTGTTAGCGTAAAGCCACTGCTCCTTTTCATGCATTATTGACGCCCAATGCTCATCTATTAAACTATAATCACCACTAGCTATTTCCGATTTTACGATTTCAATATCTTTTTCGAGATCACGTAATGTTTTCTCTGCCACATTATATTTCAATTCAACTTCTGCTGCTTCTGCAATTTCTTTTTTGCGTTTTTCGTTCATTGTTCCATTCCATTGGCTAACTAAATTGGATAAGGAAAACTTGTCTAATTTCAGTACATCTTTTTGCTCTTTCGTAAGCCGTTCTTCCAAATCATTGCGAATGGCTTGTAATTCCATCCACTGTGTTTGGAGTGATCTCTGCTTTCTTTGCAGCCGATTATGCTCATTTTTCTTAACGATTAACTGAGCTTGTTTTTCTTGTAAGTGGTGCAACATCGTATTATTCCTCCTTTCCTTATGTACGGACTCCCAATGAAAGAAGTTTCATTTGTGTTGATTCATAGTTTTCACTTACGCAGGGAAATGCTCTACATTCACCGAAAAAATCTCAATTTACTTTTTAAAATTTCTAATGACTCGCCTCCTGTAGCTATAGTTAAAATAGCCTTTTAGTTTAATAACCCAAAGTCCCTTTGTAAGATGCAATTGGATCACTTTTCTTTCTTTTGCTCATATAATGTACTAAAAAGGAGGCGTAACAGAATGGATCGATTCATCCTTTTAATGTTGGCTTGTATTTTAGCTGGTTTTGCATTAATAAAGGTTCCAATAGCAGGTACTTTCTTAGCAGGTTTAGAGCCAATAACTAACTTAATCGGTATTTTAGCTATCGTAATCTTCTCGCTAGTCCTAATATTTAAAGGTTTAATGGCACTACTGGGCAAGTAAAGAGAAGAGTCAAGACTGAGACTTATTCTGTATTCAATCAAAGTTGATTTCCGCTTCAGGCGGACGCTTTCTGCAGGCTTGGCTTCAGCTTATTCTAATCCAGTTGGAGTCACCGCCTGCAGGGGAAATAAATGTAATTAGAACTCTATATGAACGAATGATTTAAACTTGTTTTTGTCCCTTTACTTATATTCCATGACCCTATATTAACAGATGTCTCTATATACCCAACTATCTGATCAAACGTAAATACATTAAGTTGTTCTTTGATAACTACCTTATCGTATTCCATATCCCCCAATACATGAGGAATAAATTCTTCAACATCTTTGGACTTAACCTCTTGCAAATCAATAATTGAAGGATGATGGCTAAGCATTTTTCTTAAGTCATCTGTAAAACCATAGTATTCCAATAATTTCCCATTAAGTAATTGGAAATCATTATGGTATGATTTCAATATTTCTTCATTAGCTTCTATTCTGTTTTTCAACCAAGGAAGATAAAAACCTTTCAGCCATATATCATCAGCGATTAAATGCGTAAAATAACCTAATATATAATGACTTTCTCTTTGCGAATTATATTTCTGTAAAAATCCTTTGTAATCAATGCTTCTTGAATAATCTTGTACTTCACCTGTATAGAAATGTGATTCTTCTTTAGGGGAAACAGCATCTGGGGCAATGCCTCCCAGTAAAAACGGTATTCTATTTTCAATCGACAAACACTCTGCAATTTTATTAGCAATTATTAAGTGCATTATTCTTGAACCCATAACTCCTCTCACCCTTTCATTTTTCTTCCCTCAAATAAACTACTTCGACTTAATTCAAAGCAATAATTTTCTTATTTGAGAACGAATGATTCACATTTTAAAAAAGAAAGAAGCGATTTTTAAACCGCTTCAAAACTAATTCTTACAGTCTATATTATTTCGAACTTTTTTAAAGCATATTCAATACCATCTTCACTTGATTTTTTGGTTATAAAATCTGCAACATTTTTCAATGTTTCACTTGCATTTCCCATCGCTATACCAAGCCCTACTATTTCCAACATATCAATATCATTTTCTCCATCTCCAAAAGCAATAGCATCTGATTGATCAATCCCAAAAAATTCTAAAGTTTTCAAAATAGCTAATGACTTTGATACGTCCTCCTTCAAAACATTCAACACATAAGGATGCCATCTTTTAAATGTTAGATGTGGGAATTTATGAATGTACTTCTCAACTGCCTCATCATTTGCAAACAAACACATTAAAAATACCTCTTGACTATGTAATAACCGATTAGTTTCAGGGTAGTCACTCAGTGACAATGTTTCCTTCAAAGCTTTTAAAATTTCATTTTCTGTTACACCATTCATACTAAATTCTTCCGTATAGAACGACAATCCGTTATTCTGCAATTTAGCAAATTCTATTACTTCTTGAATTATATTTTTATCCATTGGTACTTTATGAATAACTTCTTGCTTATGTTTCACGTACCCTCCATTTGCTGTAATAAATGTTTCTATACCCAATTCTTGTAATTCACTGCACATTGATAACGGTCTTCCGGTTGCAGCTACAACCTTTATGCCTTTGCTTTTTAATGTTTCTATAGTTTCTATAGTACTGTATGGAATGCTGCCATTTTCATGATTAGTAATAGTCCCATCTACATCTAAAAAAACAATCTTATAACTCATAACAATCTCCCTAAAAGTTCTATAATAATCATCACTAGAGTTGATTTCATTAATGCTTATTGTAACTAAAATCCTTCAATTGTTTGTTCCCTATTATGAAATTGATTCACTAATCTATATTCTATCTTCAAACAAAAAATCCTGCTTAACTAAAGGGAAATCGATAATTTTCAAGGGCAATAGGAATTTATTATATCCATCAGACGCTCCGTTTTTTCTGATGATACGTTTTCGGATAATCTTGCCGCAGCAATGATCGGAGCCCATTGAAAAATCTCCTCTCTTGACAATCCACTTTTCTCACAATAAAGTCGCAAATACATATTTGCTAATTCCATGGAAAACTGTGAATACAAAAGATATGTGCGGTATATGTCGGCACGAATATCTCCTGCACTAGCATCAACCCAATCTATAATTTTTACTTCGTTATCTGACATAATCAAATTATTAAGATGAAAATCTCCGTGACAGAGCCTTTTCTCAAATGTCATAGATTCTAATTTTTTTAATAACGTAGACTTATGTCTTTCATCCAATTGAGGAGCTAATTCAATTTGACGTCTTAATTTCTCAGTCATTGGCTCAAGTGAATCAGGGACAACCATATGGATCTTTTGTTGGATACCTATGGAAGTACTCATGTAATATTCTGCTTGTTCCATGTTTTCATCTAGGAGATCCCCTATTGTTCTCCCTTTAATATATTCCATTATTAGAGCTTGTTTCCCATTGATTTCCGTGACATCCAATATTTTAGGGACAGCCAATCCAAACAAATAGGCAAGTTTTTGCTTATTTGCTTCGTATAAAGATTCCGAGACTGGTAAATAGTCATTAAATATTTTGATAATCTTGTTTTCACAAAGATATATTTTAGCTGTATTTCCTATTGCAATTGGAGATTTTAAGTTTAAGTCCATTCGTTATCTCTCCTTCAATATTTCAACTCTTTAAATCTTTTTTTAAATAGTAATGCGTATAGTCTCTGCCTACATTATTTATACTTCCGAACACTTGATAACCATTCTTTTCATAAAAACCTAACGCTTGAAAACTTAGAGTATCAACCTTGATGAAATCGCAATCTTTTTCTAAAGCTATTTTCTCAAGCTCTAATAATAATGTCGTTCCATATCCTAATTTTCGTATGTCCTCATCTATCATAAAAGTATGAATTTCTAACCAATTCCAACATACTTCAGCAAGTATTCCACCACGGACAATGCCGTTTTCTTCCTTAAGGAATACATTGATTTCTTCGTATTTACCACGTAAATCTACTGGAAAATGATTCAAATTAAACTTATATAGTTCATCATCAATATATTGTTTATCCTTTTTATTTAGTTCTTGAGTAATATGCAAGCCCATTATTCATTTCTCCGTTCTATTTCCTTTTCTCTCTCTATTTAATAGAGTTGGTTAGATTATATATGACTTCCATTACTTAAAGAAACCTCATACTTATTTCATAAAAGAAAATAAGCCAATGCGGTATAAAACCACATTGGTCAATTTCAACAGTTTGTTCTTTTTCTTTTTTCTTTTAGTACAATCCTTTGAATACTCTTGGATGACAAATAATATCTTTCAACTAAAGTAGCCATATCCGTACCCGATAAATAATCATTATAAATAGTAGAATTCCTTACATCCAATTCTCTTCTTATAGCAGTACTGGACCCCCACCTCTTCTTATTATCTTCTCTTCGCGGGATATAGATATACTCACCATCAACATATTCTTGTATTAACTCTACCAACTCTGCAGGCAGTAGATTACTTGCTTTTTTATAGCTCATTTTTGCACTCCTAAATGTGAATTTTTCTTTTAGGAAGAGCAAAGGCTATTTTAATTTATAATGCAATAGCCTTTGCTATGCAATAATAGTGTTCTTTCTCATACAATATACCCTCCTTGCTTTTTAGCTAGCTTGTTTTCTCTTTATTAATCATTAATATGAATCAAATCATTTTCTATCTATGGATTGGCAAATATATCTCTACCTCTTCTTCATTATTTTCCATTTGGTGATATGTTTCTATTATAAAAGATTCTAGATCTCTCTGAAATCCTTGTTCTTCCGCCCATTTTATCAATGTTCGATGGAGTTCACCAATATTAGTTATATTACCTCTTGTGTTAATGTAATCGTGTGAAACTTCCATATATTCCATCCCAGATGGAATTTCACTTAATTTTTATCCACGATTAATCCGACATAATACTGTCCCTCTAAATGATCATTGTTCCTATTTGGTTCATAAAGGGCAATCTCTGTTTCCGTTCGATTTGTTATCTCATTTGCCCGACTTAAAAACTGTTGTGCAAACTTAGGGACTTCACTGCCAAAGTCAGCAAAAGCACCACTATTTTGCATAACCACTACTTTAAAATCCTTTTTAACCCTTTTGAATTCCACAGCACAACTCTCCTTTATTGTTTCATGAGTTCAAAATTCATAGTGCTGTAATTAAAAAACCTTTACCTACTAAACCCTACATTTCAATACGTTTCAATATCCAGCTACTAGTTAGAAGCAGCACGATATATTCTTTTAATTGCCTCCATATGCATCCCTTCATGATAAAAGCTAAACAACCATGTTTCACTAAGTGTACCAAATGTAATACCAACTCGATTAGTAAATGGTGTTGAAAGTTTTTCCGAAAAACGTCCCGGAACGAATTCTTTTATTCTTGCTGTTTGTTCTGTGAGAACAGCAGAAATCTCTACCAGTGAGGGCGGAGTTCCTTTCCAATCAGCTGGCTTGGTGCCCGCACTAAAAAATTCCTCATACTCTTTCGGGAGGCTCATCACTTCATCGAGAACACCGTATACGAGTTTCTCTTGTGTAAATGCGATATGTCCGAAATTCCATCGAATATTATTGTTAAATCCTTTCGGGATAATATCTGCTATCTCTTCTGGTGTTTTATGGATAGATTTCAACGTTATTCCTCGTACTGTTTCCATATGATGTAAAATTGTTTGCTCCATTAAAAAGCCTCCTCTTAAGTGAACTTCTAAGATACATTCCACATAATTCTTTAGAAATCCTTCTTTTATTAATAGTATGTTAAATTGACGTTTGCTAGCATTAAGCGTTTTAATAGGATAGAGGAGGTGTTTTATTTGCATGCATACATATTACTTGCGATTGCTATTGTGAGTGAAGTTTTCGGGAGTTCGATGTTGAAAATAACAGAAGGATTAAAAAAAACACTTCCTTCTATTGGTGTTGTAGTAGGATATGCTATCGCTTTTTATGCATTGTCTTTATCGCTAAAAACTCTTCCCATCGGTACGGCTTATGCAATTTGGTCTGGAGTTGGGACTGCTTTAACTGCTTTAATCGGAGTTGTCATTTATAAAGAAGGATTTAATAAGAAAAAGTTTTTTGGACTTTTATTAATCATCGGTGGAGTTATCTTGTTAAATCTTTCTACTGGTGATGTTCATTCTTAGAGAAAGAGAGGGTTTTCCTATGAGGGGCTATAGTTTGCTTAGTATTTCAATTATCAGTGAAATTTTCGGGACAGCTATGTTGAAATTATCAGAAGGGTTCACGAATCTCGGTCCTTCTATTGCGGTTGTTGTTGGTTATGGCTTGTCATTTTATTGTTTAGCACTTTGTTTAAAAACAATTCCATTAAGTTTGGCGTATGCCATTTGGTCTGGTGTTGGAACTGCGATAACTGCATTGATCGGGGTGTTTTTTTGGAATGATCCGTTTAACTTGCTTACACTTTCTGGCTTAGCGCTCATTATTGGTGGGGTCGTATTACTTAATGCATCAAACGCAAGGAACGAACTATCCTAATGAATGGATAGTTCGTTCACTGTATTATGCGAGTTCGATTTGTTGAATTGCAAACCGAGTGTGTCCATTCTTACTAAAACAATTCACGTGCAAGTAAATTATACACTTCCAACCGTTTTTCTTGGGAGTGTGGAATGCTACAAATCATCGCTTCGTCAAAACGAAACATTGCTTGTTCTTCTTGTAAAATCTTTGCAACTTCTTTTGCTGTTCCGACTAAATGTATTTTGCGGTTTTGCTGAATGGCCATTCGATCCATTTCAGTTAATGGATAATTTTGTGCTTCTTCTGGTGTTAATGTTTGACGTAATTGACCTCTCATGAGCGAAAGTCTTGAAATATCTTGTGGAAGTGCTTCATATTCAGCTTCTTCTTTTGTCTCGGCAACTGTTACCATATACGTTACGTTAATTTCTGGCTTTTCCATAAGTGCAGAAGGTTTGAAATTACGTCGGTATGCATCAAAAATTTCCTTTGTCATTCCACCTTGGAAAAACTGTGCAAATGAATAACCTACTCCTAAACGACCTGCTTGAATCGCACTATTTCCAGTAGAACCGAGTAGCCACGCTTCCGGTAAAACAACATTCGATGGAGTGGCAATTGTTCGATTATATAAGCTATCTTCTGGCACTTCATCGTTTAATAATTGCAAAGTAGTTGATAGCTTTTCATACATATTATTTAACATTGGCTGACGTCCTTCTGAAAGTGCATACATTGCGTAATTATCGCCACCTGGAGCACGTCCTACGCCGAAGTCAATACGACCAGGCGAAAATGCACATAATGTTTTAAACACTTCGGCAAGCTTAAGCGGAGAGTAATGCATCATCATGACCCCGCCAGTTCCGATACGAATATTGTTCGTTTTCGCAGCTAAATGTGCTGCAATAACCTCCGGTGCTGAGCTTGCAATTGTCCCAGTACCGTGGTGTTCTGCCATCCACATACGATAATAGCCCAACTTATCCGCTAAAATAGCAAGTTCCTCTGCATTTTTTAACGCACCTGCAGCAGTATTTCCTATCGTAATAGGCGCTTGATCTAATACACTTAATTTCATCTAACGATCATCCCTTCTCATTATGTATGGTTAACAACTTTTGAAAATAAGTCCATGATGATCCTAGTTGCTAACTCACTTGCCAGTACAACTATATCTGGAATAAATTAAGCAATAAAAGTGTATATTCGGAATGTTATATACCATTTTTCTGCGTATCATTCACCTAATAAAAAAGTATCGGATTATAAATGGAAAGTAAACAAAAGAGACTCGTTTAACTACAGATTATTTTACAAGTGTTACAAAAGCTAAATATTACAGTTGTAAATAAATCACAATTAATCTATTCTATTAATTTAAAATCTAGGGACTGTCAATATTTTTGTGTAAATGATAATCCAACCTTCTCTTGTAGACTATCACTTTTTGAATTTTATACACTGGATTCGAAGGAATGATT
>NZ_JBIWEX010000040.1:0-25534 GCF_044762745.1 Psychrobacillus sp. NPDC096426
TTCATTTACACAGCGGGCTTAACTTCGTTACACCTATACAATGTCACACTGGGGCACATGTGGACATACTAGAAAAACGAAAAGAAGTGTATGAAACGGCAAAAGAAAAGCACCCAGAACGTTGGGCACGGGACACAAGAGACTGGGCACCACATCAACAAGTCGCGCTCAATCCCATGCGAGATGAGGGGCAAATAGAATCATTGGTTAAACCGTAATCCCCCTTCCCCTGGTGGTTTGAATGGAAAGAACGCTCTTCCTTTCCATTCAAATCACCAGGCCAGCAAGCACAGCGCGGTAGCCTTGACAGAATTTTTGGTTACAAGAGATAAGAATATGTATTTTAAAGATACTAAACTAGCTAAATGCGACAACTATATTGACAAACACCGAAACAGTAATGATAAAGGAATTATAAAGAAAAAGACTTAGTGAAAGGAATGAGTTTATGAAAAAAAGAATTTACCTGTTTAGCATCATAGTCGTAGTACTTCTTATTGCAATATCTACTTTGACCATAGTGTTAGTCAACAAGGACACTTCTGAAAAAGAAGCCGAAGAAATAACTAAAGCTAAATTTGAGGATGAATTTCTAGACTGGAATAAAATCAATATTACAATGAAAGAGAAATCTCCAAATAACTACTATTTCGAAAATATGGATTTGCACAATAGTGATATTTTCTTATTACATGGCGAAGTTCAGGGATTGAAATTAAAAGAAGGAGATAATGTATCGGTAGATTTAACCATAATCCCTGATGGCTTAAGTCATACTGTAGTTGGATATATATTAGGTGGGAAATTTACAGAGATTTTTTCTGCTCCCGTTTCTGATAAACTGACAACCTCTTTTGATGTAAAGGTGGATGGGGATTATATAATTTGTATTATCGGTGGTAACGCAAACTTTATAACAATTACAGATGGCGTTATTTCAATTGATTACATTTAATAATGTCTTGTTGAACTCACGGGTGCTTTAGGGTAAAGCATTTTACTTATTGAACTAACGAAACAGTTTAGTTGAAGAAGATTATGTTTTAATTTAACTTTTCCCAATATATACCGTCAAACTTACGTATGGAGAATTGTTGTGGAATGTGCAATTTATTTTTGAAAGGAGAATTTAGAAGTGATGAAAAAAGCTATAATTTCAGGAATTGTATTTGGTTCGATTTTGTTAGTTGGGTGTAATGGAGAGCAGAAAGAAGAACAAGTTCAAGCAGAAACGAACGAGGTATTAGAAAGCGAGAAGGAAGTAGTAGTTGCTCCGAAAAACGGGGGAAATGATGAAATATCAAATTTCTTATCTGAATTAAAAAATGAAATACTGGTATCCATTACAGAACAAACGGCACTTGAAAGTGAGTCAAGAACAAAAATGAAGGTATTCCCATGCGAAAAATTCCCAATAAACGTGCACAAAGTATGAAAGTTAAACAACGATCAACTATTACTTTTCGTATGAACGTATTGTTTTTCTCGATATTTTTACTTTTTACAATGCTAATATTAAGATTAGGATATTTACAAATCGTTAAAGGAGAAGAATATACACGTGAATTAGTCCGAGGTGAAGAAATCCCGGTAAATACTAGTGTACCCCGTGGTCGAATTTTCGATAGTGAAGGACGGATAATGGTTGATAATCTTCCGCAACGAGCTATAACCTATACAAAAATGCAAACAACGAAGTCAAAAAATATGTATGAAATTGCAGAAAAATTAAGTGTTTTAATAGAAAAGGAACCAAACAATATTACAAAGAGTGATTTGCAAGATTTCTGGTTAAAAAAGTATCCAGAAGAAGCACTTGAGTTGGTGACGGATAAAGAGCGAAAAAAAATAGAAGCAGATAAACAATTAGAAAAAACAGAAAGAAATAGAGCAATCGACCGTTTGAGTAGAAGCAGAATAACAGAAGAACAATTAAATTCCTTTACTGAGGACGATTTGGAAGTCATTGCGATTTATAGAGAAATGGCCTCTGGATATGCATTATCTCCTCAGATTATTAAAGGAGATGACGTAAAAGAAGAGGTCACAGTTGAAGAATTTGCACGGGTCTCAGAAAGATTGGGTGAATTAGAGGGAGTTAATACGACAACCGATTGGAGAAGAGTAAAAACATCTTCACTAGCTATATTAGGCTCAACTACATTGCCAAAAGTAGGTATTCCAAAAGATCGATTAGATTATTTTCTATCTAGAGGCTATTCTCGAAATGACCGTGTAGGTACAAGTTATATTGAACAACAATATGAGGAAGTGCTCCAAGGTCAAAAAAGTGTAGTCAAAAATATAACGGATGGAAAAGGTAGAGTTATCGATATTCAGACAGTTTATGAAGGAAAACCTGGGAAAGATTTAGTGTTAACAATGGACAGTGAAGTTCAATTGGCGCATGAAGAAATACTAGCAGAAGAACTACTTAAATTTAGTAAAAACAGTGGTGGTAAATATTTGCAAAATGTTTATTTTATCATGATGGATCCTTATACCGGTGAAGTACTTTCATTAGTAGGTAAACGGATTGGAAAAAATGAAAAAACAGGTGCAAAAGAAATTAATGACTACGCATTTGGCGCATTTACTAATGCATATGAAGTTGGATCCACTGTGAAGCCAGGTACTATACTTACAGGTTATCGGGAGGGTGTGTATCCAATCGGAGGCTCATTAGTGGATGAACCTATCCGTATAAAGGGGTCGCAACCAAAAAGTTCTGTATTTAACCGATTCGGAAGTGTACGAATCAATGACTTACAAGCGCTAGAGCTCTCTTCCAATGTATATATGTTTAAAACAGCATATGGAGTTGCCGGCAGTACTTATAGACCAAACCAACCTATTAATTTTGGGACGGATGCCTTTCTTAAAATGAGGAGTGGTTATGCTCAACTTGGACTCGGAGCATTAACTGGCATTGATTTACCTGGAGAAGTGAACGGGAGCACAGGTGGATTTGAAGATGGTAAGCTGCTAGATTTAAGTATTGGACAGTTTGATACGTACACTACATTGCAATTAGCCCAATTTGTTTCTACGCTTGCTAATGGTGGTAATAGAATTCAACCTCATGTAGTCAAGGAAATTAGAGAGCCTTCTGAGGATGGCGTCCAACTAGGCAAGGTAGTAAATGAAATAACGCCAACTATACTAAACACAGTAGATAACACTCGAGAAGAAATCGAACGTGTACGTAAGGGTATGAGACTTGTATATTTTAGTGGAGGAGGTACGGCGAATAAAGCCTTTGGAAATGCTCCATTTACTGGGGGAGGAAAAACAGGCACTGCTCAAGCTAGCTATTTTGATGCCGAGTTATGGCAATCATTTAATACTGTAAACTTAACCCATGTCGGTTTTGCCCCATTTGATAATCCGGAAATAGCATACGCACTCGTTATCCCGCATGCTTCGTTGGAATCATCATACAAAACAAATTTTTCTACGCCTATAGCACGAAGACTTGTAGATAAATATTTTGAGATTAAGCAAAAAAATAATGCGACATCCGTAAATGATTCAACTACAACTCCACTTATAAAACCAGCATTTACAAATGCTAAAATAGATGAAGAAGAAACAGAAGAATAACACTCCTAATAGCTTTACTTCAAGAAGGAGTAAAGCCTTTTTCTTATTAAACTCCCATGAAAATTAGTTCTTCAAGAAATGAAAAATGACAATACTTAAGAAGACCCCTACTTAATCGTTAAAAAAAGAGGAGAGCGTAAATAAGTCTATGGATTACGGTTGACTGGTTTAAGGTCAGTATCAGTATTGACACTATCTAACCATTTTCATTCTCTGTGGTGCAGCATTTTTTTGTGCTGCATGGATGGCTCACGGGTGCTTTACTTCAAGAAGGAGTAAAGCCTTTTTCTTATTGAACTAAAGCAGCAGGTTAGTTCAATAAGATGAAACCAATTTATTGTTCATTCGTAATTATATTAAGAACATCAGAAAAATAGCGATTCAATCTTTTGAAAAATAATTATTTAAGGATTTGCTTTTATTGTAATTTTTTATATATCTAAAGTGGAGGTTTACAAATGAAACATCATACGAAAGCAACAGAATGCCCTAAATGTGGTGGAAAAGAATTGGGAAAAGGTAAAAATGGTGGTAGTGGATATGCAGATATTCTTCCATCTAATAAGATAAGCTTTGGATCAGAAGTTGAATACACTATTTGTACTGAATGTGGATTTATAATCGAAAGTTATGTAAAAAAGCCAGAGAAATTTAAGGGGACACTTTAGATGTTCTTCAAGTAACGGGTACTTTAACGCGGCAGGTTTGTATAATAAGTAGCAATGAATATTGAATAATAAAATTGAAAATTCCAATTACTTAAATAGTATTAAAATAATTGGTTCATTAGAGTAAATTAATAAGGAGTCGACTAGCTTGATAATTTTAGCAGAAGTTTTACAAGCAATTTATATAATAGTGCTATTAATTAGTTCCTCTTTTTATTTTCGGCATTTGATAAAAAACAAGAAACAAAGAAAACTTTCAAAAGTTGAATATACAATGTACATAATCATTCAGATTGCGTATATATTTTTTGGAATGAGTATATTGATTTTTACATTTGTTAAGTGATTGTCGTAAGGTGAATGTGGGACGTCTATGGGAAAGGGAATATCGGTAAGGGAGATTTAGTTAAAGAGAGTGGGGTTGCCATAGGCAGATCTTTTTTCTTATTGAACTAACGAAGAGGTTAATTCAATAATCGGAAGGAAAAAGGTATATAGAAAGGGAACTATTTGATATACCAGATTAAATAAAGGAGAGAAGGCTATGAGTAAATCATTTATTGAACAAGTACATTATATTAGAATTCCTGTAAAAGATTTAGAACTATCTGCACAATGGTATAGAGATGTGTTAGGTCTCCAGTTATTAAACATTACTGAGGAACTTGCGATTTTAAAAGTAAATGAAGGACCTTTCTTACTTATCTTAGTTCCTACCGAAGATGAAACATTTGCACATTTTACAATTGATAATGAACAAGAATTTAGCATTGGCTTTACAAGTCCAGAATTATCTAAATTTCATCAACACTTAATTGATAATCAAGTTAAGGTCGAGGATATAAAAGAAGATAATGGTCATGCCTTTTTCCACTTTTATGACCCAAATGGTAATAAACTTCAAGTACACTGGTAAGGTTATAATAAATAAAATACCTTATTTCATTAACGGGAGCTTTTGTCAAGTAGAAGCAACGTCCTTTAAGACGTTGCTTCGTTTACATTTAAAAGTACTTCTGATAATACACTTTCCTTTGCCTCCCACTTAACCCGAGAGTAGATCCTTGCGGTTTCACTTTTCTCATGCCCCATAAGACTTTGTATGACTTCAAGTGGAGCTCCATTATTCAACAAATGAGTTGCGTAGCTGTGTCTAAGTTGGTGTGGATGAATTTCTTTATTAATTTCAGCACGATTGGAGATTCGCTTGATGATGTATCGCATTTGGGCGACGCTCATTTTGTATGCTGTCTGGCTGTTACAAAAATAGTAGAGTTATGATCATTACGGCTTTCTATATAGTGTTTAAGCCATATATCGCAACGTGTATTAAAATAAACCTCCCTTTCCTTATCTCCTTTTCCTCTCACGATCGCGGAATGATTGAACCAATTAATATAGTTCTTTTCTAACGCAACTACTTCTCCAATTCGACAACCCGTAGAAAACACGAATTCAAAAATCGCTTTTTCGATTGGGGAATGACAGGATTCACGAAGGTGTTCGATCTCCCGTTCGGATAAATATTTAGGTATCCGCTTTCTCACTTTGGGCTCTTTGATTTTGGAAGTTGGATTCTTGCACATCGTATCCTTCTTCATGAGACCCACGAAAAAATGACTTCATAAAACGAATACGATGTGCAAGGCTTGCTGGTATTAAATGCTTGCCGGATATAGCGAGATATTCTTTCAGTTGATTTGTATCCAGTAACTCTATCTCTACATCCTTAAAATAATCAATTAGTAGCAAAGACTGTAACTGGTAGGCCTTCAACGTTTGCGGCGAAAAGCTCTCTATTCGTTTATCGGCTTCAAACGAAGAGCATACTTTTGACTGTAACAATTCCATTCCCCCTAAAATAGTAATATTAAAAGGATTATTGCCAATTTAATAGAATTATAGACATGGGTGTGGTTTGACTACCGAAGCAGGTTAGTTTAAAGGAATGTCAAAGGAGGCAAATGTGGATAAAGTAATACTTAGAGATATCAAAGCTGGTGATCTACCTATATTCTTTGAACATCAGAAAGATGACATTGCCAATCAGATGGCAGCTTTCACGTCAAAAGATTCAACAAACTGGAATCAGTTTTGTAAGCACTGGAACCGTATTTTAACCGATGCAACCATTATCAAGCAGGCTATTACATTAGAAAATAGGGTGGTGGGTCATATCTCCAGCTTTGAAATGTTTGAAGAACGTGAAGTAAGTTACTGGATAGGCCGTGAACATTGGGGAAAAGGTATTGCAACGGATGCACTTAAGCAATTTCTATCTTTAGTAACAATACGTCCTTTATACGCTCGGGCTGCAAAAGATAATATCGGATCGAGGTTGGTTCTTGAAAAATGTGGATTTCTAATAACAGGGGAAGGAAAAGGATTTGCAAATGCACGAAATGAGGAGATTGAAGAATTTATCTTCACTCTTCGATACTGATAGAATGGACTCACAGTTTTCTTTATACGTTAACGTGGCGTCTATCAAGGAAGGGATTGATATCCTTTTTGTTGAACTTATTGTACTAAAGGGGCAGGTGAGTCTAAGGAAAAAGGAGGGGGATTTAAATAGTTTTTGGAATATCAGTGATGATTATAGGGTTTAGCCATCTAATGAAAAGTGACTTTTTTTACCCCAAAAAACAAGAATTCTTTTAGGTGAGGAAAAGTATCAATCTTATCAGAAAGGATTAGTTTTTCCTTATTTATTTTTAGGAACATTAATGATTTGCATGGGAATAGTTGAGAACATGGAAATTCTACAAACATCAATATTTATCACGTTATATATTATCTTAGGCATTATCCCTTTTATATTGTTGATTGCAAATAATAAAAAAAACACTGGTCGATATTGGTTTTGGGTAAACGACTTTAAGTAAAGTGGAGGCTTAATATATTTCTTCTTCAACTCCCATGAAAATTAATAAATGCTCAAAATCTATATAATTGCATAACAAAAGAGACTCAGAAAAAGTTTTTTTAAAAAAAGGCTGAGCCTTCACAATGATTATATAGCATTAAAAGGTAAATCAAGAACCAACTACATTCTTCTTAGAATAAAGGCAAGGCTGGTGCAATAACCAGAGTAGGATTAATCTCCCATGAGTGCTTCCTGTAGGGAGCGACAGTCTGTGATGCACCGTGGTCGTTGGAGTCAGACTAATGGATGGGCTCACTGGCACCATACTTCATCGACCTTCTTCGCCAGCCATACTAATCTATACCCGTTCTGCAACAATTTTCATCCTCTGTGGTGAAGCGTTTTTTTCAGCATGGATGGCTAACGGGGCAGGTTAGTTTAATAAGGAAAATGTTTATAATATGTAATTTTTCTGATAAATGAACTTTTTTTCAGAAAGAACGTTAATGTATTAGCAGAAGAGGAAAATTTCAGGGGTTCGAGAAGTATTCTAATAGTATAGGGCGAGTTGATATGATGGGGCTGTATTGTTAGGAGCATTATTAGAAAAAGCCGATGTCCCATATATAAGAGAACATCGGCTTTTCACTATCTAAACAAACCCATAAAAGATCCTAATTGTCTCATCATACTATATCCATTCTTTATGGTACTGGCGTGACCCATAAGTGTGTTGATATGGTTCGGCAGGTTTCCTAAAATACCAGGAGATGAATTGTTAGGGGACATGAAAGATGGGTTCCATCTATTGTCGTAAGTTTGGCCAAACTGTTGTCCCTGATAAGGAGAACCAAACTGTTGTCCTTGATAAGGAGAGCCAAACTGTTGTCCTTGATAAGGAGAGCCAAACTGTTGTCCTTGATAAGGAGAGCCAAACTGTTGTCCCTGATAAGGAGGGCCAAACTGTTGTCCCTGATAAGGACGGCCAAATACTTGTCTATTTCTTGGGGGAAAGGATCTTCCTGGAACTGGTGAAAAAAGTAACATATACTCACCTCCTAACAGAGTAACCTATCTATAATATATGGCAGTATGCTGTTTGGAATTAGACTTTCATGAAACTATTATTTAAGTACACAAAGAGCAGAAACTTGGGTACATAAGAAGGCTAAACTTGAACCCTCATTTCTTGGCCATGGTTTGAATTCATCGTAGTTAATGATAAAGGTCGTGTATATGATAAATTGAAACTACAAGTAGGTATGAATGGGAACTATGGTCATCATATGGTTCTGACATTGCCTCCAATGGTCAATATAACCTTATTTGTTTCGTTTACCATAACATGGAGGTATCTTAAGTTACGCAACGTTATTGTTAAAGAACCAGTCTATAAGCCATCATGAAATCCGGTTCCTTATAAAATTTAGGGACATCTTATTGAACTAACGCAGCAGGTTAGTTGAACAAGCAGGAGTTGTTTTAAGGTTTATAGAAAGTGATATTAAGGAGGTGTTTATAGATGTCAAACCATGAGAACGAAGAAATTCTAACAGGAGGGAATGTCTCTAATGTTTATCGTTCGGGAGTTACTGTGCGAAGAGAATTAAAGCCAGATAGTCCCAAAATTCATAAGCTATTAAAGCATTTGGAGAACAAAGGTTTCAGTTATGCACCAAAGTTTTTAGGTATTGATGAAAAAGGAAGAGAAATATTATCATTTATTGAAGGGGAAGCTGGTAATTATCCTCTAAAAGAATACATGTGGTCTAATGATGTTTTAAAAGGAATAGCGAAGATTCTACGTCTTTATCATGATTCTGTGAGTGATTTTTCAATTGAAGAAAGTTGGCAAGCAATAGATAACACCCCCAAACCATTTGAGGTACTATGTCATAATGACTTTGCAATATACAATCTTATTTTTAATCATAAAAGACCAGTAGGTATTATTGATTTTGATGTTGCTGGTCCTGGTCCAAGACTTTGGGACATAGCCTATACTCTTTACACTTGCGTCCCCTTAAGTAGAGTTTATCATTCTGAAACAGGTGAGGCTGTTTATTATAATTCATTCCAGCATGCCGAACGTATAAAACAAAGAGTTAAATTGTTTTTTGAATCCTACAGTGAGGGAATAGAAGAGGAGTATTTAGAGATGGTATTGCTACGATTAGAAGGACTATGTAAAACCATTAAAAGAAAAGCCAGTGAAGGTGACATTGCTTTTCAAAAGATGATAGATGAAGGGCATGTTGAACATTATCAAAACGATATTAAATTTATTCGTGATCATGGAAAAGAGTGGATTGAAGGGTAGGCTTTCGTTGAACTCCCATGAAAATTAATAAAAGCTCAAAATCTATAAAATTGCATAACAAAAGAGACTCAGAAAAAGCTTTTTAAAAAAGGTTGAACCTTCAGAATAATTATATAGAATTAAAAGGTAAATCAGGAACCAACTCCGTTCTTCTTAGAATAAAGGCAAGGCTGGTGCAATAACCAGAGTAGAATTAATCTCCCATGAGTGCTACTCGTATGGAGTGCGACAGTCTGTGATGCACAGTGGTCGTTGGAGTCAGACTAACGGATGGGCTCAAAGGCACCATAGTTCATCGACCTTCTTCGCCAACCATACTAATCTATACCCGTTCCTATACAATTTTCATCCTCTGTGGTGCAGCGCTTTTTGCTGCTGGATGGCTAACGAGTGCTTTACTTCAAGAAGGAGTAAAGCATTTTTTCTTATTGAACTAAAGCAACAGTTTAGTTGAATAAGAAAAAAGTGATTTATTTAAATGAAACTTGTTATTCACGGAATCGTATTAGTAATAAAGAAAAAAAATCAGATAAATTCGGTACCTTAATAAAGTAGAAAATAATAAATTTGAGGAAAGAGGAGAAGGCGAGATGTATATGAAAATCTTTGATGAAGTTGTTAGTATCTTACATAAAGATTATGCTGGTTGTTTAGATAAAAAAGGATGCGATAATCCTGATTTTTATCGTAATGAAATAAAAAAAATTAGCAAACAGGAAAATAAGAATGATGATAAGTTTGTAGATATCGTTCAAGATTATTTATTAGATTTTAAAGATTTACATATGGGTTTTAAATATGATGATAAGTTGAAACAAAACAACTTTGATGTCGGCTTTACCGTCAGAAGGTACAAAGATTCTCTTTATGTTTTATCTAATGGGAAGGAAGATAGAGTAAAACCAGGTTACGCTATTACGGCATTAGACGAAAAAAATGTTTCAGATTTAGTGAAGTTCCACAAAAGAAGATTGATGGAAACGGATGCAGAAAGAGAAAACTGGAGTTCGATTCTTCCGCTATACAAAAGTATGCAGGGAATAGATGAATTTGGAAATTCTTTTACTCTTGAACTGGAAAAATATGAAAAAGAGACGTTCCAACCCGAGTATTCTTTAAAAGAAATAACAGAGGATACATTATATTTAAAGTTAACAGACTTTACGAACCATGATGCTATTTCAAATTTAATAAATGAAAATGACACCCTACTAACCAATCGAAAAAAATTAATTATTGATGTTCGTGTCAATAAGGGGGGAAGCGATTTAGCCTATTTTGAATTGCTTCCTTATCTTTTTGAAGGAGAAGAAATTGACTTAAATAGTTTTGGTGAAGGTTCTATGTTAACAAATGCTACAACTCGAAATGTAGAACTCCAAACAGAATCATTAAAGAGTGCCTTATCCTCTATTGAAGATGCCACTACACTGAATCAAATAAATATTCTTATTAAAGTATTAGAGGATAACAAAGATAAGGGTTTTGTTGAGCTTGATCTTTCAGAGATGGAAGGAAGTCTTTTGTTAAAGACTAAATTAGGACCTGAAAAAATCATTCTATTAACTGACGTCTACTGCGGGAGTTCAGGTGATTCATTTGTTGAGATTTGCAAAAAATCCTCTAAGATTACTGTAATCGGAAGATCGACATTAGGCTTAAATGATTATGCTAATATCGCTGTAATGGGATGGGAGAATAAATTCGAACTTTGGTACCCAACATCTAAATTATCCATAGTAGACGAAGGAAAGGGTATGAGTGGGGTTGGAATTAAGCCTGACATTTATATCCCTTGGAGTCCAGATCATATAAAAGAGGATATTGACTTGAAGAAAGCATTAGAACTGCTTGTAAAAGTGTGAAAATATTAGATATTAATTGTATACCTTTTTCAACTCCCATGAAAATTAAAAAATGCTCAAAATCTATATAATTGCATAACAAAAGAGACTCAGAAAAAGCTTTTTTTAAAAAAAGCTGAGCCTTCAGAATGATTATAAAGAGTTAAAAAGTAAATCAGGAACCAACTCCATTCTTCATAGAATAAAGGCAAGGCTGGTGCAATAGAGTGCGACAGTCTGTGATGCACCGTGGTCGTTGGAGTCAGACTAACGGAAGGGCTCTATGGCACCATAGTTCATCGACCTTCTTCTCCCAGCTGTAGAATCAGTATAGACGGTTTTTCACCATTTTCATTCTCTGTGGTGAAGCGCTGATTTTGCGCTTCATGGATGGCTAACGGATGTTTTGGTAAAATATAGAAGTGATAAAGGAGGGGATATTTTGAATAAATTTCTTAAAATCACACTCGGTGTTTTAGGTGTCATCTTGTTAGTAATTGGATTCCTTGTAGTTGTTTTTATATTAGAAATGAAGCCAGATAAAGAGGAAGAAGAAAAGATAAAGATTCAAGCAGAGCAGTATTTAGAAGATGAATTTAATGATAACTTCGAGATATATGATACTTTGTATGACAATATGGGGAACTTTTATTTTGAATATGCTGCGATGGCTAGAGAGAAGAGAAGTAATACGCAATTTTTTGTTTATTATGATGAGGGAACGAAACAGATGGTAGACACTTACATCGCTGATAAATGGGAGGAGGATTTAGAAAATGAAATACGTCCTTTTATTAAAGGGAATTTTGGTGAAACAACTAATTTCTTTGTTTCCATTATCAATAAAAAAATTGGGCAAGAATTGGGTATTGACCCTCTTAATCCCAGAAGTTATAAAGAGTTTAATGTTACACCTACCATCCGTATTACAGTTATCCGAAAGAGGAGCGACGGGGACGAAAAAATTGTTGATGAGTTCATATCTTTCCTAAAAAGCGAAGATAAGTTGCAACATGGTTCGGTTATTATGGGATATATCGCTGAAAATGGTGTAATTTTAGATGATGAATGGGGTAAAGAATTTTAAGTAGACATATTTTCTTGAATGAACGGGTGCTTTTGTTGAAGATCGTTAAGATTATTTAAATACAACGACAACATCGTAATAGATATTGAAACAGCAAGTAATGTAAGGCGTGTTGGTAATAAATTAAATTTACTGGGAGGACAAAAATGTTTAAGTATGTGTTACAACTTATCGTTGGGATCTTTACTTTAGTGGTATCAACATTTATAGCATGGTATGAAGGAAGTGCTATAGCACGTACCCCTTGGGAGTGGAGGTATTCCACCCCTTTTTCTAATTTGTTTAATATGGAGATTACGAATGGTCGTGATATTAGTCAACTTGATTATTTTGTTTATGCAGCTAAATTTCAACCACTATTTCCCGTTATTATGATGGCTAGTGTATTATACATTTTGAGTATAGTTGGTTATTATCTAATAAAAAATAAGCCTAAATGGGCTATTGGCTTTTGGGGATTAATGGGTTGTATGATGATATTACTTACTGGTTTTATTTTTAATTCACCAACAATTGGCGGAAGAATTTTTTTCTGGATCTCTTTAACAAGTGGACTTATTAATATAGCTGTTGCAGGGTTCGTGTACTTTAGAAATTTTAAACACAAGGTTACTATTAACGCAACTTGAATTGTACTATTGTGAAATATTTCACTTGAACTAACGGTGCAGAATTGTTGAAGAAGGATATTTGGAACACGGGAGGTACGATATATGAAGATCAATAGAATAGATCATGTGAGTATAAATGTAAATGATCTTTCAGAGGCTAAAGCGTTTTTTCTTGATTTAGGACTTGAAGTGCAAGCGGAATGGGAATTGGATGGAGAACAGCTAGACAGAATAGTTGGGCTTAATGATGTTAAAACGGCATGTGTAGGATTGGGGATGCCAGATGGTCAGGCATGGATAGAGCTAGTCAAATTTTATACTCCGTCAGATGAAAAAGATATTCAGCAACCTTTTGCAAATACGCTGGGGATCCGACATATTTGCTTTGCTGTTGAAGATATTGAAGCTATTATTGCGAAGTTGAAAAAGAAGGGCACAGAAATCTTTAGTGAGATACAGCAGTATGAAGAAAGTTATAAGTTATGTTATGTTCGCGGTCCAGAGGGAATTATTTTAGAATTGGCGGAGAAAATCAGATAAATATTGAATGGGACTTTAAATGATTTAAATTTCCAACTTTAAAGATTTCTTCCTAAACTATCGGGTGCTTTAGCTAAACAGGGCTGTCAGTAGACAGTCTGAGAGCATCAAAAATGATGGTCTTGTTTTATGTACAAGGTGAAATGTTACACTTAAACTTACGCAGCAGTTTAGTCGAGGAAAGAATTTATCATTTATGTTGAAATAGAAGTATAAAGTGAATATTTCAGTAAAATTAATTAAGGTGAGAGCCTATTTGAGTCAGTTATTGTCTATTGAACCACCTGTCTTAGAGAGTGAAGGCATTATACTCAGACCTTTACAACAAGAGAATGCAAGAGATTTATTTTCTATTAGCTACCCTGGAGTTTGGACATATATGTTTGGTGAAATTAAAACGGAAACTGAAATGGAAAAGCATGTAGCTAAAAAAATTCAACTTTGCAATAAAATGAAGGTATCATCTCTTACTTGCCAATTATAGAAAAACATATCTAACATAAAATTTCCTCCTAATACAAATATAGTTTAATATATTATCGAAAATTTCAGTAAATTTTGATAACCTTATTTTAAGGGGTTGAAATATGAAGAGAATAGGGATAATAGCGGCATGAAAAATATCCAAGTAAACAAGTTAAAAAAGTAGCAGCTTGGGAATATCATTTTCATTATATAAATAATGTGGAGGTTATTTCGGTAATAAGTGGAGTAGGAATAATTAAATGTGCGAGCTGTTCGCAATTACTTATTTCAGAGTTTAAACCTAATGAACTATATATGACAGGGATATGCGGTAGCTTGTCTGATGAAATAAAGGGAGGGGAAATAGTAGTTGCTAATCAAATGCTACAACACGATGTGACAGATGCTGGAAGAGGGAAAGATATTTGGGATCTCTATACAGGTAGGACAAATATTGTAGATGGAAATAATGTTCTTTATAAAGAGTTTAGGGATTATGCGAAACTTACTGCATTTAATATTCACTATGGATTGGTGGTATCTGGTGATCAACGAATTAGAGATGATGAACAAAGAAGATTTTTAAGTAAAAATCATAATGCCATTGCCGTGGATCAAGAAATAGCAGCATTTTCATATGTATCCTATATTAATGGCGTACCTTTTATCTGTGCAAAATCTATATCTGATCAGGCAAATAATAAAACAATTGAAGACCAAAAAGAGTTTAAGCTATTAGCATGTAAAAATGCTTGTAAATTAATGATCGATTTATCTTCTATCAAAATATTGATACTAAAAGGATTATTGCCAACTTATTAGAATAATAGACATAAGAACCTTTTTACTCACGGTGCAGTTTAGTTGAGGAAGGAATTGTAGGATTTGTATAGAAAATTTTCTTTAAAAGAAAAATAGGGGGGACTTAAATGGAGGAGTATTATTGGGATACCCAACTGGAATACCTCAAAAGAACGAGAGATTTATATTATAACGATGACTATTTAGAGTTTTTAGTGAAGAGTGTTTGGAAGATTTCCAGACCAGTACATATTATTGATTTTGGTTGTGGATATGGGTATTTAGGACTTAAAATATTACCTTTATTACCAAAAAAATCCAAATATACAGGGATAGATAAAGGACAACAACTTATTAATAAGGCGATAGAATATTTTCATGGTCTTCCGTATGAATCTGAATTCTTTGTAGCAGATACCTATGAGATTGAATTAGAGGGTAAGTACGACATTGCTGTTTGCCATGCTTTTTTATTACACATGTCCGAACCCCAAAAAATGCTTCAAAGAATGGTAAATTCTATTGTTAACGATGGAAAAATAATTTGTTTCGAACCACATTGGATCTCAGGTATGTCATCATACGAACTTGGAGGGTATGAACAATCACAAATTGTTCCACTTGGTATTCTGCAGAAATTATTCGAAGAGAGTACAAATAAAACTGGAAACGATGGAAATATTGGAGCAAAAGTACCTAAATATCTATCTGAATTGGGCGTGAAGAACATTGAGTGCAGAGTCAGTGATAAAGTTAACTTCCTCTATCCAGATGAGAATCAACAAGATAAGAAAAAATTGTTTTGTTCGCTTAAGGAAGATGGTGTAGGTGGAGAACCTATAAATAAGGATCAGTTTATTGAAAGTTTGACAAAACGAGGGGTTACATTTAAGGAAGCACAGGAACAATTTGAGGCTGAACTACTGTTTTCACAAGTATTTAACATGGATTCCTCTTTAATATACACACCCAGCATGAAAATTACTTTTGGAGATATAAAAAAGTGTTAATTAATCTCAACACCTTTAGTTCTTCTTCAACTAACGATTAGCTTTACTTCAAGAAGGAGTAAAGCCTTTTTTCTTATTAAACTCCCATGAAAATTAGTTCTTCAAGAAATGAAAAATGACAATACTAAAAAGACCCCTACTTAATCGTTAAAAAAAAGAGGAGAGCGTGAATAAGTCTATGGATTACGGTTGACTGGATTAAGGTCAATATCAGTATTGACACTTCCTACCCATTTTCATTCTCTGTGGTGTAGCATTTTTTTGTGCTGCATGGATGGCTAAAGGGGCAGGTTAGTGCAAGTAGGATTCTCTGATGAAAGGAGTATTTTGTTTGTTATGTTGGGTCTAAGAGGGTATTTAAAAAAGTATTTACTCCATCCTAAATAGACACATTAATCATGGGATGGTGGTAATTTTGAGGTTCTTAAAAATAGTCTCTTGTTTCTTAGTTGTTTTTTTAGTTGTTGTAAATTTGATTGGTCATGAAGGAATTGCTTCAGATGGGGAAATTACGTTAAAAGAGGCCATCAAACTTGGATTAGATAGAGCGAAAAAATGGAATGAGAATGCGTATTTAACGTTTTTTACCAGTGTGGATGAAGATATGGGAGGAACAAGGGGAGAAACAGGTAAACGATATAATTGGAATTTGAGTTTTGAGGCTCCTGGTATAGAGGAACAATTATTTATATTTATTTCAAGAGGGGAAGTAAGTATAACTCATGTGGGGAAGGGACCTAGTTTTGGAGAAATAATATTAGAGGATATTAAATTTGATAGTTCTGATTTAGTAAAAATCGCGAAGGAAAAATATGATTTACAAAAAGGGGTGGATTGGGCTACAGGTTACCATTTTACAATAGATGGCGAAAAGGGTAAACCAACTATAGCCGTTTTAGGAAATGATAAGGATAGTCTTTTTGCACGAATAACTTTCGATGCTAAAAATGGTGAAATAGTGCGTGCTAGCCACAAAGTTTCCGTTGGAGGCGGTTTGATTAAAGCACGTTTAGGATCCGACGAATCTGTGACATCAAAAAAAGGAATGGCAATTATGGGGGGTATCGCTGAAAACAAGTATTTAGTAGTATGGGGAGACAAAAAGCCATCCCAATTTAGTACAACCAAGCAACCTTTTATAGAATGGAGCCATAACAATGGAGAAACATGGACAGCACTCCAGGTTGATAATTATGTAACACACGCGTGGTTTGATAGGAATGATCAATTATATGTAGCAACTGAAAAAGAAATATGGGCAGGTATTACATCCAAAAGTAAAGGAAAGAAAATTCTTTCATTAGATAATCCGATTGTGCAAGTTGATTATTCAACCAACAATCATATAGCTGTGCTGTCAAATGGAAATATTTATTATACAACCGATCAAGGGGAGAGTTGGGAACAAGTTATTGTTCCTAAACCATTTCATGGGGTTCAAATAACGAATAATGGGGATTTGTTAGGACTTACAGAAGAAAGGAAGATTTTGCAGAAGGCAAATGATGGCTGGAACGAGATAACTATGCCCAATAGTTATGAGGAACCTCTAGATATGAAAATCATTAATAATAGGCTATTCATTACTACAAAAAGTGGAATTTGGATTCAAGATCTGCAAGAGGGAAATTGGAGAGAAATTAAAGTGGATGAAGTGGTAGTTCAATTTATTAATAAAGGTGAGAAATTATTTGGTTATACACATCGAGGGGAAGCTATTTATTCCATCAA
Source organism: Psychrobacillus sp. NPDC096426 (assembly GCF_044762745.1). Lineage (NCBI taxonomy): Bacteria > Bacillati > Bacillota > Bacilli > Caryophanales > Bacillaceae > Psychrobacillus > Psychrobacillus sp. NPDC096426. The sequence goes on from NZ_JBIWEX010000040.1 coordinate 17,547, forward strand.
CACGAAAGATGAAAGGAAACCGGAAAAAGTGTTTGATGCGGTAGGTTTTGTCGTTTCGGATGTGGATAGCATGGGAGATACGTTATGGATTGCAACTATACCCGATTATTCGTGGGAAGAAATGACGATTTCACAGAGACGATAAAAATTTAAATTGTATATCCACGAAAAAAATATTGTGAAAAATTTCACTTAAACTAACGTTTGCTTGTGCGGCCGAGCCTAGGTCGTATCATATAGCGGGTGGGATTCCCGTCGAGAAAGAACTAGCCATTCACTCGTAGCGAGTCTTGGAGGGCTAATGGTAACATTAGCCTTTAAGCGTAGACAGTTAGGTGGCGGGCCGAAAGCCAACTGGTTGAAGGGATTGAGCTCCATAATGTTAGTAAATCGAGAGGGCTGATGCTTTAAGCACGGCAGAAAGCTACATTTTATTCATCGTTAAAGGCAAGAAGGATAAAACCTCTCTGGAGTCAGAGACCTTGGCACGTCACACATTGATATGATACGGCTACTCGGGAGGCCCTACCGGTCTTTTCATTATTATAGAAGAGTATGGTGTACAAGCGATAATAAGCAAGGAAGCCAAATGCCGTTGTAGGGAGTCGGATAGCAGCGTAGTACCAATGAAGTTGGGTAATGCCGATGGAGGAAAGGCTGCTACCAAGTGATCACCCTCACTAGGGACACATTTACTACACACAGCGGTAGAGATAATAAATGTAAACTAAACTATTGAGGATAGCAGAGTCAGTGTGAATGATGATTTGGAGGAGCCGTGTGCGTAAATAGCGCAAGCACGGTTCTGTGAGGGGGAGGAACACAATCTACCGTAAGGTAGAGAGGTTCCCTTCTACTCGACTAGTTAAACAAGACCATCATTTACGATGGTCTATTTTTATGCCCAGAACATCAAGTAGATTTCGGCAATACAATGTGAAATGTTGCACTTAAACTAAAGGTGAAGATTAGTTGAATAAGACTATTTGACACAAACTGGGCAATAAAAAAAGAGCAATGGTAGATAAATCTCTAACCTTTGCTCAAAACATTTAACAATTGCAGATCATTAAAACATTACCATCTAAATCTTGAAAGTTAAAATAGGCAAAATCACCAATACGTTCTAATTCTCCAACAACTGTAACTCCTTTGTTTTCGATAAATTTGTATGCTTCATCAATATCTTTGACGAAGAAGTTAAATAAAACATGGTTCGAAGGATTTAATGAAAAGCTCGGATCGAAAGTATGGTCGTCTAAAGTAAGGCCAGTTTCAGTTGTAACAGGGATATTGTAAACAGGAGATGAAACACTATCCTTGTTAAAGGGTATTCCAAGTAGTTTGCTGTACCATTCTGCGGATTTTTCTAGGTTGCTCACATGGATAAAAACATTATTTACCTTACAAGAGATTGGAGAAGCGATTGAATTCATTAACATTTCACCCTTTGCTTCAGTTTTCTTTTAATAATTCAACAAATCCTAAGAAAAACCTTTTTAAATTTTTAAAAAATTATGTAGCATTAAGTCTATAATGTGTAATAAAAGAGAAGGTGCTAATTCAACTAAGGATGCTTTACTTCAAAAAGGAGTATAGCGTTTTTTCTTATTGAAATAAAGTAGCAGGATTGTATAACAAAATTGCTTTTTTTCGACCAATTATCTAATTTATTTTGCAGGTATTTTTTGTGAAATGTTGAATTGTTAATTGATGTTTCAAATAGAGTTAATGGAAAGAAGGTTAGGGGAATGGGAAGAGTAATTGGATTCGAACTAAGTAGTCAAGAACCTGAAAAAGCAGCGGAATTTTATTCTAATGTTTTTGATCGGGAAATTGCTGACCCTCGCTGGGATGATTATTGGGCTGTTAATACTGGGGGTGTTGAAAAAACTGGAATTAATGGAGGAATCGGAAAAGGAAAATGATTCTCCTCATGGAACTCGTATTCAAATTGAAGTAGATTCAATTGATGAGGCTATTTGTAAAGCTAAAAACAATGGTGCGATGATTATACGAGATAAAATGGAGTTTGATGATTTTTATCTTGCATACTTGATAGACCCTGTTGGAATTGGTTTTGGTCTTATTCAAAAAATAAACAAAACATTAGTGAAATCCGATATTCAACAAACAGGTGCTTTAATTAAACAAGTGGAAGCCTGTTAGGGTAGCTTTTTCTTATTGAACTAACGCGGCAGTTTATTTGAGTAAGAACTATTGATATTAAAAGGAGGTAAAATAATGGTAAGTAAAGCTATTAAAGCAGTTGAAGAGTATCGTTCTGTTCTAAACAACAGAGATGTGAATGAAGTGAATAAGTGGATATCAAATGATTTTATTGGATATTTTGGGTATTACAATGATAGAGACTATGAAGTTTATAACGGGGACTCTTATAAAAAATCAAATGTGGAAACATTTAACTCGTATAAAGGTAAAAATCCACAATGGGAGTATAATGATTTAACTCATAATCTTCGTTCAGAAAATGAAATTATCTTTTCATCGATTATCAACTTTTATTTATCAGGTGAAAAAGTAGCAAGTGCTTTGGCTTTGGAAATATTTAAAAAGGAACGAGACGGCTGGAAATTATATAGACAACATATGGAGAGATATTCCTCTTAATACATTCTAAATACTTAAAGTGATTGAGTCTTATTCAACTACCATGGAAGAACGTAATTTTCTTCTATATACTGTGGTTGAAGTAGGGCTTCCTGGAGGCTAACGGGTGCTTTACTTCAAGAAGGAGTAAAGCTTTTTTGTTATTGAACTAAGAGTGCAGGTTAGTTTAAGAAGGAAATAAAATAGATTGAATGGCAGGATAAAGCCTTCATTTCGTAGAAGATTAATTTACCATGAATATGGTAAACCCTTGTTGGTAAGGAGCATGGATTTAATGTCAGAATATAATTTCGATCCATTTTTAACGGAACTTAAAAAGTACTGTTATATGTTAGCGGGTACTCCTTGGAATGGTGAAGACCTATTCCAGGATACTTTAATAAAACTCTTGACGAATAGCTCGAGTCTTTCTAAACACCCCAACCCTAAAGGATATATTTTTAAGACTGCTACTAATCAGTGGTACGACACAATTAGGAAAACCAAGCGTGAGATTGTAGGAATCAACAATGAAGATGATCTAGGCACTTTTGATTATAGTCTATTAGAATCAGTCGAAATTCTTATTTCTCTATTACCGTTTAAACAAGCTGCTACTCTATTGCTTAAAGAATATTTTGGGTTTACTTCAAATGATATTGCAAAGATGCTGGACATGACTACAGGTGGAGTTAAAGCAGCAATCAATAGAGCGAAAAAAAATCTCACCAAATTAGAAAATCTCCAGCAAACCAATGAGGAACCCACGCCTAACCTTCTGAATCGAATGTTAAATGGTCTGAAACGAAACGATTTCAAATGTGTTGTTTCTACATACCATCTTTTAGTTTCTAGAGGAATAAAGATCAAAAAATCAGATGACCATTTTATATTTGAACTGTTAGACCCGGATGGTAATCGTTTTTGGGTTAAAGAAAAAATTTAAAAAGCGGCCGTATCTTTTTGGATTTTTTATTCGTTATTTAAGTAGGAGGTGATTTAAATGAAATCTGTTAAACGGATAGATGCTGTTTTTGTTCCTGTTACCAATCTGGAAAATTCAGAAAATTGGTATTTGAACACATTCCCTTTTAAAGTGGTCTACCGAAGCAGCGATGGTTTATATGTAGGTTTTCGTTTTAAAGAGGACGGAGGGACTAAAACAGCTTTAACTCTTTATAAAGTTGAGAAAATGCCTGAACGTAATCACATTGCATTCAACTTTTATTGTGATGATGTTGATGGATACCATAATTATTTATCCAACCATAATTACAGAGTAAGCGAAATTCACGGAGGAGACGGAATGAGGTTTTTTGACCTTTATGATCTTGATGGAAATGGTTTAGGTATCGTAACATTCTAATAGGAATTTAATAAAAACTAAATTGGGGGATTGTAAATAATGAGTACGTTTATTCACAGAGTAGGGACTACGTACATACCTGTCACAGATCCGGAGAAGTCATCAAAATGGTATCAAGAGAAACTCGGAGCAATTGAAAATTTTCGAAATGAGGATAAGGCAATTTTAGATTTTGCTCATCAGAGTTTCTTCCTTGTAAAGGCTATACCAGGAGAGGTTGCAAAATTTTCAGATGTTCATGGAAAGGAACATTTTACTGTGACTTTCGAAGTAGATGGTTATAATCGATTAGTAGAATTCCATAATTTCCTTGAAGAGCAGAAAGTCCGTGTCAGTGAAATTGAAGACCGTGGACATGCTGGGAACAATTTTGTTTTTTTGATTTAGACGGAAATTTATTTGACGTATGGAGTGAACTAAGCCCTTCCTTTAAGGAAGTGCATGGAGTAAAGTAATAAGAAAATTTTGTGTTACAGCGTTAATAAAGATGTTGTATGTGAAGGGTTGCACTTAAACTTCCATGAAAATTAGTCAAGAAATGAAAAATGACAATACTTAGACCCCTACTTAATCGTTAAAAAAAAAGAGGAGAGCGTAAATAAGTCTATGGATTACGGTTGACTGGATTAAGGTCAGTATCAGTATTGACACTATCTAACCATTTTCATTCTCTGTGGTGCAGCATTTTTTTGTGCTGCATGGATGGCTAACGGGTGCTTTACTTCAAGAAGGGGTAAAGCCCTTTTTCTTATTGAACTAAAACAGCAGTTTAGTTTGATTGGGATAAATTCGTATATAAATAAACTTTTAATATTGAACCCAAATTCATATATTGATAATATTAGAACAAATATTCGTTTTGGAGGGTAAATAATGCAACTACATTTTTACGATGATAGCTTCAATCATTTAATTGAACAATATAAATTAACTGAAGAACAACTCCGATTTACAGGTATACCTAATGAATGTATTAAACTTTCTAATGAGGATTTAAATCGTCATTCAATTTTAGCCTTAGAAAATGATAAGCTCGTTACTTTCTTTGTACTACATAGAAATGATGGTGTAAAACCATACTCCGATAATGATAAATCAATTTTAATAAGAGCTTTTTCAACAGATTATCGTCATCAAGGTAATGGTTATGCCAAAAAAGCTTTAATGCTACTACCTGATTTTGTGAAGAAAAATTTTATAGATATTAATGAAATTGTATTGGCCGTAAATATAAAGAATGAAGCCGCACAAGGATTATACAAGAAGTGTGGATATATTGATGAGGGTACAAGAAAGATGGGGAAAAAAGGAGAACTTATTATTATGAGTTATTTTTTATAAACTCAGATTGCACGGTAGTACACCACATTATATTAGTAAATTCTTATTCAACTAACGGCTGCTTTACTTCAAAAAGGGGTAAAGCATTTTCGAGTCAAAAAAATCATTTTATTTAAAATGTCTTTTCTATTAAAGTTTCATGTAGCAGATTATCTATAGAGGAGCGAATTAGCTAGTGAAAAAATACAATGAACTCTCTTATAAAGAAAAGAATTTTAGAACCATAATAGCAGCAATACTACTTTCATTTACTATATTTATACCCAACTACCCCCTTTGGTTTTATATACCAGTGATGAGTATTATGGTATTAGATATAATTTATAACTATTTAAAACATAGGAGTAGTCAATAAAATGAGGGTATTTGGAATTCGTTTAAGAAAAGTTAGATTATCTAAAGGTTATACACCACTTACTGTCCGTTTATTTTAAACTTTAATGATTTGTATGGGAATAGTTGCCTACATCGAGATTCTCCAATCATCAATTTGTCACTTTAAATGTTACCTTGGGTATTATTCCTTTTATATCGTTTATTGCGAATAATAAAAAATACACTGGTCAATATTGATTCTGGAATATTTAAGTAAAGTAGTAACGTAAAATGTTTCTTCTTCAACTCCCATGAAAATTAGTTCCTCAAGAAATGAAAAATGACAATACTTAAGAAGCCCCCTACTTAATCGTAAAAAAAAAGAGGAGAGCGTAAATAAGTCTATGGATTACGGTTGACTGGATTAAGGTCAGTATCAGTATTGACACTTCCTAACCATTTTCATTCTCTGTGGTGCAGCATTTTTTTGTGCTGCATGGATGGCTAACGGGTGCTTTACTTCAAGAAGGAGTAAAGCATTTTTCTTATTGAACTAACGCAGCAGTTTAGTTCAATAAGTGTTTATATCCTAATAGAGTGAATTTACAAAAAAATATAATCATTTTCAAATAAAAAAATGTTATAATTTTCTTGAATGGATTTGGGAGGAGGAGTTGTCTTATGAAAATGACGATGATAATTAATGGGGTTATATTCACTTAAAAGGGTAACGTATAAATGCCCCTATAAACTACGTGATCCCTATTAAATAGGAGGATCTTATTATGAAAAATGTAGAGCAACAGAATCCAATTATAATAACGATTGACGATGTAAGTTTCGAGTTACAAGGGGATCATGACTTTTCTTGGTTGAAGAATTTAGGATATGTTTTTTGTGTATTTGATCAACAAGATTCTGGAAATATCAGTTTCGGATTAGAGAGTAATAATAAAAAGTTTTTTGTGAAATATGCTGGAGCTAAACCGATAGATTTTTCTGGTAACCCCGAAGATGCAATTGAACGTTTGGTAGAGGCTATCCCAGTTTATAAAAAGTTAGAGCATCCAAATTTAATAAAATTAATAGATCATTTTCAAATAGAAAGTGGGTATGCATTAGTTTTTGAATGGTTCGAAGGTGAGTGCTTGCATTCTCATTGGTCTTTTGGAGGTAAGGCAAAGTATACTAACCCTGAGTCTCCGTTCTATCGTTTCAAGAATCTTGAAATTAAAAAACGTTTAGATACTCTCGATACAATACTTTCTTTTCACAGTTATGTAGAATCACAAGGATTTGTTGCCGTAGATTTTTATGATGGAAGTATTTTATACGATTTTAAGAATAATGAGACAAAAATATGTGATATAGATTTTTATCGCAAATCCCCTTCTGTAAATAATTTAGGGGAACATTTTTGGGGTGCTACAAGATCTAAATCCCCAGAGGAATTCACTCTAGGGGACCCTATTGATTCCAAAACCAATGTATTCAATATGGGAGCAATAGCATTTGGGTTATTGGGTGGGGAAATGGATCATTCATTTTCAAAGTGGGAAGCCAATCCAGCATTATTTGAAATAGCAATTAGAGCTGTAGAGGATAATCGGGATAAACGGTACTCAACGATTAAAGAATTATATGAGGCATGGAAGATTGCTTTAAAAATTCCCGGTAATTAAATTTATGAAGCTAATTTAAATTTAGATTGTGAATAATTGTACTTAAACTAACGGTGTGCTTTAGTTCTATAAGCGTTGATAATAAATATCAGATATAGCTCAGTTCCATGAACTGGGCTATTTATTTTTATATACAAAAAGCACCGCAATTGCGGTGCAATTATATACATATTTATTTGTATTTTTGTGTGTAAATTCTAGTTTTGCGATAAGTAACAAACCCGTTATTCAAATGAATATGTCCTTTTAAATAAACACTTCTCTTTTTAAACTAAACTGCCGCGTTAGTTTAATTGTATTTCTTCAAACTTTACCATAAATAATGAATCTTTTTTATAAATAAATTATTGAATGAAATTTGATAGAAGAATTTTTGTATTATTTACTAACCCTCCATTAAATTCTTGCCATTTTTCTTTTTCTCGCTCTACTGCTCGATTTTGCCATTCAAACCACAGATATGTACACTCGCTACAATGACTCTCTACACCACTATTATTACTCACATCTCTACACGTAAACAGGCTCTTTTTGCGACAGCTATAGCAATAGATTATTTTATCATCCTCTTTTTTTAACGACGAATTGTAATATTAAGTGCAACACCTATAAGTTGAATTAAAAGAAGCCCATAACGACCTCGTGTAAAATGTAGTTACCACACCAACATTTGA
>NZ_JBIWEX010000041.1:0-25472 GCF_044762745.1 Psychrobacillus sp. NPDC096426
CTACGAGCGAATGGCTAGTTCTTACTCGGTGGGAATCCCACCCACTATATGTTGCAACCTATGCTCGGTCGCTCCTGGAGTCGCCGCCTTCCACTCCAACCAACTATTATCTACTTTTTATTTAGAACACCGTATGCTATTAAAAATCTTTTCCATTAGGATTTATAGAAAATCGTTGAAAAAGGCAACACTCCTGCGGGAAAAGCGTTAGCCGAAGACCCCGCAGTTTAAGGGGAAGGCAATCTAAGTTCGCCGCATCCTGCGGCAACGAACGCGGAAAGGGAGCCGTTTCAACGATTTTCTTATTTATTTGACGACATTATTTAGTAAAGTCAAATTCTATGGACTTTTTCAGTGACCTTATATTCTTCGTACGGGGTATCGTCTGTCTCACTATCCATAGAAGTCTCACGCCCCTATCAAAAAACAGGAGTCAGAATTGGCTCCTGTTTTTTGTACTTGTCACACCATTGCCAATCCACCATTGACCGATAATACTTGACCTGTAATATAATTCGCCTCTTCTGAAGATAGAAATGCCACTGCATTCGCAATATCTTCTGGCTGCGCAAGTCTTCTAAATGGAATTGCTTTGATGAGCGCTTCCGCGATGCCTGCATTATATTCGCCAATTTCCTTAAATAATGGCGTATCCGCTGGGCCTGGTGCGATGCTATTCACATTTATTTTATGTCTTGCCATTTCACGTGCTAAAGTTTTCGTGAACGCAATTACCCCACCTTTTGCTGCAGAATAAACCGCTTCTCCACTCGAACCAACGCGACCAGAGTCCGAAGAAATATTGACGATTTTTCCGTACCCATTTTCAATCATGAGCGGTAGAATCGTTTTGCATGTATGAATTTGACCTAGTAGATTGATATTCAAAATCGCTTCCCATGTAGAAGGCTCGCTTTTTAAGAATGGTTCAATTTTGTCCCATCCGGCATTGTTAACAAGTATGTCAATACGGCCAAGCTTACTTACGGCTTCTTGTACAGCTTCTTCTACACTGCTCAATTTGGTTACATCACAATATACTGCAATTGCTTCGCCACCTGCTTGTTCTATGAGTGATACCGTTTCATTTGCATTTGCATCGTTCACATCCGACACAATAGTTGTTATATTTTTTGCTGCTAAAGTTAACGCAATTTGTCTACCGATTCCCCGCCCAGCACCTGTTATAAAAGCTACTTTATTTGTCATGTCCATTTCCCCTTACGTTAGTTTGTAACTTCCTCTGTAATCAGTTCACGTAATTTAAATTTTTGTATTTTCCCACTAGCTGTCTGAGGGAAATTTTCAAGTATTTCTAATCTCTCCGGCCAATACTGTTTTGCTACCCCTTTTTCTTCTAAGAAAACTTGTAATAGTGGTAATGTGAGTGGTGTTGCATCAGGCTTCATTCGAATGAAAGCACATGCTTTTTCTTGCATCCGTAGATCTGGCATTGCAACAATTTGAGCGATTGCAACATCTGGATGCTCATACAAAATATTTTCAATATACACGACTGGAATATTCTCACCGCCCCGAATAATAACATCTTTGTCTCGTCCTGATATTCGAATATATCCGTCTTCATCCATAATTGCTCGGTCACCAGTTTTAAACCACCCATTATGGAATTCCGAAAGCGTTTGTTCCATTTGTTTTAAATAACCGACAAACAGAGCTGGACCTTTACAAAGTAAGCTACCTTCAACGTTTGCGGGTTGATCATTGAAATCCGCATCCACGACTTTCACGGCCATACTCGGAAAAGCAACACCGTCTGTATTTGTTAGTTTTTCTTCCGAATCGTTCAACTTAGTCAGCGTGACTAGCCCATCTTCTGATTGACCCCATCCGGATAGTATGGAAAAGTTGACGATGTCCGCCGCTTTTCGAATAAGTGCACGTGGTATCGGTGCGCCAAGTGCCACAAAAGCACGCAATGACTCTAAATTATATTGCCTTATATCTGGTGATTGGATTGTGTCTTGTAAAAATGGCGTTGCACCAGCTGTAAATGTAATCTTTTCCTTCTCCACTAGTTGTAAAAACTCCCCGGGATTCCATATATCTTGATACACAGCTGTTCCGCCAATATGTGTTGGTAAGCGAACGCCATATCCAAATCCTGTCTGATGCGCAAAAGTAGAAGCCATAAACATGACGTCATCACTTGTTAACTGTAAATGTTCAATCCAAAAGTTCGTCGACACGCATAGTGTATTATGTGTATGCATAACCCCTTTTGGATTACCTGTTGTACCTGATGTGAAAATAATTTCGGTTACATCATTTGGATCATGTTGAATGTCGTTTAAAATGGCAGGATCTCTCTTTGTTTCCCATTCGGTATCAAATAAATAACTTAATGGTTGTGCATCATCTGGAATATCGTCACCAATAACAAACAAATGCTTTAACGACGGTAACTTTGGTCGAATCGTTTGCACCATTTGTACGTAATCATAATTACGGAACTTTGCTGGAATAATAAGTATTTTCGATTCAACTGCACCGACCATATAGGAAATTTCACGTTCGCGATAGATTGGAATAAGTGGGTTCGTAATAGCCCCAATTCGAGTAATAGCGTAATGTAATATTATAAATTCGTTCCAGTTAGGCAGTTGTATAGATACTACATCGCCTTTTTTAATGCCTAGTTCTAATAAACCTAATGCTACTCGGTCGACCATCTTGCCTAATTCCTCGTATGTATAACGAGAATTTTTATCAATAATTGCAACTTTCTGTGGATACTTTTCGATTGCATCGTTCAAGTAATTCAAAATCGTTTTATACGGCCAAACAGATTGATACCCATCTATAAGATTCGCTGTTAATAACGTTTCGAGTTTCATCCTTTTCCTCCTATTTATCCACGAAATTTATTGAAGTTGACTGGTCGTTTTTCTAAAAATGCTTCTTTCCCTTCGTTCGATTCTGGCGTGTTATAAAACATCGCTAAGCTTCCCATTGCGAGTTGGGAAATACCTTGTATGTTTGCGCTATCCGCATTAAATGAGTATTTAAGCATCTGAATAGCTGTTGGACTTTTTTGCAAAATCTTTTCTGCCCATTCTTGAGCCGCTTGTTGCAATTCACTAGCAGGCACGACTTTATTAACAAGGCCCATTTCCCTACATTCTTCTGCTGTGTATTGTTCGCATAAGTACCAAATTTCACGTGCTTTCTTTTCCCCAACAATACGTGCTAAGTAGGCAGAACCGAAACCTGCATCATAGCTCCCTACTTTTGGTCCACTTTGGCCAAACTTTGCTGTATCAGCAGCAATTGTTAAATCACAAATTACATGTAATACATGTCCTCCGCCAATAGCAAATCCATTAACCGCAGCAATAACAGGCTTTGGAATGTTGCGGATTACTTGGTGAAGTGATTCTATTTCCAGTCCGATTCCGCCGCCTAGACCACCTGAATAATCATAACCGCCTTCATTCCCTTTTTCTTTTTGGTCACCCCCAACACAAAAGGCCTTTTCCCCAGCACCCGTCAGAATTACTGCTCCAATTCGTAAATCGTCCCATGCATCACGAAAAGCCCAAATAAGCTGTTGAATCGTTTGTGCACGAAATGCGTTATAAACAGCTGGTCGGTTGATCGTAATTTTTGCAATTCCGTCGTTTTTTTCATATAAAATATCCGTTAAATCAGTTTGTGCATCGCTTATAGTTGTGTTTTTAGTCGTTTCCATTCTCCCTATCCCCTTCACTTTTTAGTAAGTACGAAATTCTTTTCCAATAATGCTTTTTGCAATGACCATTTGGTTCGCTTGCGCTGTACCATCTCCAATTTCTAATCCAATCACATCACGTAAACGTTGCTCTAAAGGCATTTCTTTCGTATACGCATAGTGACCATTTAACAATAAACATTCATGTATTGCTTCTACACTATATTTTGGTCCAAGCCATTTTACGCTAGAAGATTCTTTGGAATGATCTAAATTTTTATCGCGTAACCATAAACCTCGATATGCTTGCCATTTAATGAGTTCTAACTGAGTAAAATGCGTCACTAAGGAAAATGACACTGCTTGGTAAGTTGCTAATGGACGACCAAATGATTTTCTAATTTTCACATGCTCAATCGTTTCGTCAATACTTTGCATCGCCGTTCCTACGCATTGCAATCCGATTAATAAGCGACTTAAATCAAAGCCATTCATTACTTGAGAAAAACCTTTATTTTCACTACCGATCAAGTTAGAGATCGGGATTTTCACGTCGTTCATATAAAGGGAGCCGCGTCCAATTGGAATATTCCCCATATCTTCATAACCTTTTGTCTCTAGTCCATCCAACTCAGCTGGTACCAAAAATGCGCTAATTCCTTTATTGCCAAGTGATGGATCTGTTTTAGCAAAAATGATAAATGCATCGCCGCAAGTGGCTACACTAATGCCTGATTTTTCTCCATTTAATACGTAATAGTCGCCTTCTAATTTTGCTGTCGATTGGATTCCACCAGCATCTGTTCCAGCAGAAGGTTCCGTAATAGCGATACCGACGATTTTGTCGCCACTCGCAATTTGAGGGAGCCACTCACCTTTTAAATCTGCACTACCATGTTTGGCAATAATCTCACCGATTAAGGCGTTTAACATGACTGCATACGTTAGATTAAAATCGCCTCTTCCAATTTCTTCTGCTGCAATACCCGTTGTGACACAATCAGCTCCGCTGCCACCATACTCCTCTGGAATACGTAGACCGTTAACCCCTAAATCGCCAAGTCTTTTCCATAGATGCCTAGGTGTAATGCCCTCACGATCCCATTTCGTGTAATTTGGAAGCAGCTCTTCTTTCGCAAAATCTCGCAAAATCTTTCGAAACTGCTCCTGTTCATCTGAAAATTCAAAATTCAACATGCATATATTCCCCTTTTTTGTCCGCGTATTTTAGTTAGAATACTGACAGTTTTCTATAATAGTTGTAATCCCTTGTCCCCCGCCAATGCATAATGTTACTAATCCATATCGCGCTTTTTGTCTTTGTAATTCATGTATAAGTTTTGTCATTAAAATGGCACCTGTTGCACCAATTGGATGCCCTAGAGCAATCGCCCCACCATTGACATTTACTTTGTCTAACTCCATGCCAGCTTCTTGGATAACGGACAAGGCTTGTGCAGCAAATGCTTCGTTCAGCTCAATGACATCTATATCTTGGAGCGTTAAGTTTGCTTGTTTTAACGCTTTTTGCGTAGATAGTACTGGTCCAATTCCCATTAGTTCTGGTGATACACCTGCAACTGCTTGTGCGATGATCTTCGCTTTAGCCTGTAAACCGTACGCTTCAAGCTTTTCTTTGGTCATAAGTAGTAATGCCGAAGCACCATCATTTCTACCACTTGAGTTACCTGCTGTAACTGTTCCACCTTCTTTAAAAACAGCCTTTAATTTACCAAGCGAATCGAGTGATGTTTGACGTGGATGCTCATCTACTGTGACTTGCACAGTCGATTTTCGTATTTTTATCTCATATGGGATAATTTCCTCTTCAAAGCGACCTTCCGCAATTGCTTGTAATGCTAATTGCTGACTACGAAGTGCGAATTCATCTTGTGCTTCTCTCGAAATATTGTATTTTTCCGCTAGATTTTCAGCCGTATAGCCCATAGTGATTGTGCCGTATTGATCGATTGGTTGTGAGTGAATTTGGCTCTCTGTGTTTGGATCACAAATCACACTGCTTCCTACAATGTATCCGTATCTCGCATTTCGTAAATAGTACGGTGCAGTGCTTAAACTCTCCGTACCTCCTGCGATGACAACATCATTTAAACCGAGTGCTATTTGCTGCGCAGCGTTATTAATGGCCTGTAAGCCGGAGCCACATTGTCTGTGTACGGTGTATCCTGTAACATCTTCTCCCAACTTTGCATGTAGCGCTGCTACTCGTGCAATATTTGCTGCATCGGCACTTTGTCTTGCTTGTCCTAAGATCACTTCATCTACTTCAATAGATGGGTTTGTTTTCTGTAATAACCCCCTAATGACATGTGCTGCTAGTAAATCCGCTTGCACTTCTTTAAAAGCCCCACCAAGTTTCCCAATAGCTGTGCGAACTCCTTCTACAATGTAAACGTCTCTCATCCCACTTACCTCCCCGTTGTATACTCTTTATTTAGTTCCGATGCAATAATATTCCGTTGTATTTCGGATGTTCCTTCATAAATTCTCGTAATACGTGCATCACGGAAAAATCGTTCAATTGGATAGTCTTTCATGTAACCTAATCCTCCATGAACTTGAAGTGCACTGTCGGCCACTTTGTTATACACTTCGGAACCGTAAAGTTTTACCATAGCGGCTTCCTTCACCACTCGCTCTCCTTGATCTACCATCCATGCAACCCGATATGTAAACGAGCGTAATGATTCAATTTGAAGGGCCATATCGGCGATCATGTGCTGAATCGCTTGGAAGTTAAAGATTGGCTGGTCAAACTGCTTACGTTCTAGCGCATGCTCCATCGAATGCTCTAACAAACGTTCAGATGAGCCCAAACATCTCGCTGCCATACCTGCGCGTCCATTTGCTAAAATTTTCAGTGCATTAATATACCCTTCTCCTTCCGTACCGAGCACATTTTCAGCTGGAATTTCTACGTTTTCGAAGTAAAGTTCCGCTGAATTGGATCCACGTAAACCTAATTTCTTTTCTGGTGCACCAATCTCAAAGCCTGGCGTTCCTTTTTCTACGATAAAAGAAGTAATGCCACGTGCACCTTTTGTCGGATCAGTCACGGCCATTACGGTAAATACATGCGCATCATGTGCATTTGTAATATAATGCTTGGAACCATTTAAAATATATTTATCCCCTTGTCTTACAGCGGTTGTTTTTAAATTAGCCGCATTGGAACCAGCATCGGGCTCGGTTAATGCAAAAGCACCTATCCATTCTCCAGTCGCCATTTTCGGTAAATACTTCTTTTTTTGTTCTTCGTTTCCGAACTCTACAATTCCTACAGAACCAATCCCGATATGACAAGAAATTAACGTTGTATAACCATTATGCGTTTTTGCAAGTTCTTCAATAATGGCGCATTTATCTACCATATTTAAACCTAGACCTTCATATTCTTCTGGGATGCTGAGACCAAATAATCCCATTTCCTTTGACATCGATACGAGATGAGGAGGAATCGCATTTTCCTCTTCAATTTGGTTGGCAACTGGCTCTACCTCTTCTTTTACAAACTTTCTTACAATCTCTTTTAATGACTCAATTTCCTCGGAAAATTGGAAATTCATCGTGCTTCCCCCTTATTATTTGTTAATAAATTCCGCATCCCTTTTTTCCATGAAAGCCCTAGTACCTTCTTCTTTATCCTCTGTTCCAAATACAACCGCTGTTGATAATTTCTCAATCCATTGTGCCGTTTGCATATCTACATCGACACCACGATTTACTGCAAACTTCGCTAACTGCACAGCAACTGGTCCTTTTTTCAAAATAGCGGATGTAACGGAAGCAAGCGTCTCATCTAGCTCTTCTACGGTCGTATAATAGTTCACTAATCCAATACGCTCCGCTTCAACACCATCAATCATACGACCGGTTAAGATTAAATCTAATGCACGTCCTTTACCGATCAATCTAGGTAAACGCTGTGTACCACCTGCACCCGGAATAATGCCAAGATTTAGCTCTGGCAATCCAAATTTCGCTTTTTCTGTAGCAATCCTTAAATCGCATGCCATCGCTAACTCACAACCGCCACCTAGCGCGTATCCGTTGACAACGGCCATTGTCACTTTCGTACACTGTTCAATTTTTGTATATAGTCCCTGCATTCCAGGCACTAGCGCATCGAGTGTTGGTCGTTCATGTAATGCCAATATATCAGCACCCGCAGCAAATGCTTTTCCACCAGCACCTTGTACAATTACAATTCGAATGTCCTTCTGATTTTCTACATATTCAAAAGCTCTCTCTAACTCCTGTTGCATTTTTGCATCTAGTGCATTTCGAACTTCCGGACGATTGAGCGTAACATAAGCGATCTGTTGTTCTATTTCTAGTTGAATATTTTCAAATTCCGTCAATATCCATCACTCCTTTTCGTAATCGTAAACACCTTTTCCACTTTTTTTACCTAACCGACCTGCCTTCACATATTTCACGAGAAGGGGGCTTGGTCTATATTTTTCACCTAAAGTTTTATATAAATATTCTAATGTCCGTAAACGTGTATCGAGACCTACAAGATCACCCATTTCAAATGGTCCCATCGGATGATTTAAACCTAGTTTAATCGCTTTATCGATATCTTCAGCTGACGCAACACCTTCCATTAACATATTCATTGCTTCATTGCCAATAAGCACATTCATGCGAGATGTTACAAACCCTGGAAACTCGTTCACTTCAACTGATTCTTTTTGCAATTGCTCCGTTACCGCTTTAATCACTTCTACCGTATCGTCTGATGTATCAAGCCCTCGGATTATTTCTACTAGTTTCATTTTGTGTACGGGATTGAAGAAATGCATCGCAACTACTTTACCAGGACGTGACGTTTGTGCCCCTATTTCTGTTGGGCTTAAGGAAGATGTATTAGTCGCTAAAATAGTATTGGGGTGACAAAGACGATCTAACTTCTGAAACAGCTCAATTTTCACGTCCATGTTTTCTATAATTGCTTCGATGACTAATTCCGCTTCCTGAACAGCGATTTCTAGCTCCGATTCATAAGAAATACTTTTTAAAGCGCTTTCTTTTTGCTCAATCGTGATGAACCCTTTTTCTTCACTATGCGCTGCTATCTTTTCAATTTCATTTTTTGCTTTCATAAGACTAGCTTCTGCAATATCTTGCAGTACGACTGAAAAACCATTTAATGCACTTGTATAGGCGATTCCACTGCCCATAATGCCTGCACCTACTACTGTAATCTTTTGAATCATCTACTTTTCCCCTTTTCTATGGATGCATTTTGGTATCCGCCTCTATATTTTTCACTTTTCTGATAATTGTAGAGGCATTGACTTCTAAAATTTTCGCCATTTTTCTATAGGAAATATTTTGGGTACTGAGAAGTCGAATTAGCTCTTGTTCTACTTCCATCACCGCTTGTTTTAATGGAATAATTTTATTGACCACAACCGCTTTTTGTAATTCCTGCAGTTTGTCCTCCAAGTAATACTTTAACTGTTCCTTACTAAGGACAACACTTGGCCAGGTAACTACAAATTGCTCTAAGCATTCTTGAATATCTAGTAAATTATTGTTCCATTTGATGGAAATTATAAATTCAAGCGCATCATCAGTCAAAATGATTTCCCGATTATATTTCTCTCGTAATAGACTTACAAATTGTTGCACAATCAATTTAACTTGATCCGTTCTCGTTCCTAAAGGTGGAATGGTAACCGTCATTGCATTTAGTAAGTAATATAATCGTTCACTAAAAGCATGTGGACCATCAAATGTTATTTCTTTACTCACAGAAGCTATAAATCTAACGTCTACTTTTGATCCAGATTGTTCCTTAGATTGTTGCGTAATAAGATTTGCTAATTGCTCTTGCAATGATAAAGGTAGATAATCCATGTTTTTTATATACACGATGCCACCTTCTACGGTTTGTAATAAACGCAAAAACTGATGCGGTTCTCCTACTAATACCTTTTTCAATTCAGTATAGCTTTTTCCCCGGCAATCAATTTCTATAAAGAGTGCCCCTTTTCGATCACTATTTTGCATAATTTCCCTTGCTAACTTAGAACGTCCTGTGCCAATATCTCCTTTAATGAGAACCGGTGCACTTACTTTAGCGATTTTTTGTATTTCGTTTGCAATTTCTTTCATTTCTATACTTCGGTGTATATATGGCATGGATTGCTCCGTGTATAGCAAGTTCTTTAACGTTTTTTTCATCTGTATCATTTGATGTTGCGCTACTCTATTAGCCGTAATGTCCCTTACTCGAACGATGATTTTTTGGGTAGTTTCTTCTTCGAATATAGGCTCAAATTGAAAGTGACATGTCACTCCTTGCCCAATCGTTTCTTCATAGTGCCTTATTTTCTTTAATCGAACTACATCGTTTATAGTCCGAAAAAAGATTTCCATTTGATTTTTATCATTTATTATGGACAAATACAATTGTTGGAATTGATTATTTTTCCGTAAAATATTGCCGGATACGTCTACAATTGCGATGCCATTTTCGCTATTTCCCATTAAAGCCTCATTTTCTTTTACAAGTTCTCGCACAGTGTCTAGCTCCGATGATAACTTTTCTATTTTCGAAATATCATCAAAAACACCGACTGCACCGACAAGCTGCTTTCCATCAAAAATAGGTTCCCGATGTGATATATACCATCTTTTTCGTACTTTATATTTCTCTACATGCCCTTGCCCATTTTGTATTACTTGCAAGAGACCTCCCGGGGGCACGATATCTGTTATAAATTGACCTAACGCTTTTTCCTTTGGCACACCTGAAATTTTTTCTCCGGCTGGATTCAACATAGTCACATTACCTTCAATATTGACTGCCATAATGCCACTAGGAACTGCATTAAATATCGTATTAAAATGGTATAGTTCAAACTGTTGCTTTTTCACAAGAGATGCAAGAAAGCTTTGTTGGTCAATAGCACCAACAATTTCCCTGCCTTTTCGCAAAATGTACAACTCTATATTTTGCGGCATGTCCGTAATAGAAGTAGGTTCACCGTCAAAGATTTCGAACTTTTTATTGAGCGCTTTCGTCAAAGGCATCAGTGATTCAATATCTTCTACATAGTCAAATCCTATTTCATAACAATGTTTGAGTAACTCGGTACTTGTGAAAAAACCTTCTATTGTGCCTAGTCGATTCAAAATAATACCGTATTGATATTGTTGTTCCATAAAATCTTTCATAACTATATGTAATGAATGCAATGTAGTTTTGTAAACACCAACCGGTTGATACGAAATGGATGTTTTCATTTTTACACCTACTTTCAACTGTTGCATTTTTGCAACATTTTTCTTTATATGTATAGTTTATTTTTTTATGTTATTAGGTTGCCTGTCGCAATACAACAACAGTAGCATAAAGAATTTTATGTATCAATTTCACTCGGTGCATCATTCTCTCTTTATTCGTAGAAAATATATAACTATATAATTGCAGAAAAATTTAATTCGTTGCTTTGTTGCAACGGTATTTTTAAGATTGTTATTTCATCGGCTTTTCTATTGGATGTATTGAGTTTATTATTCCTTATATGTTATCGTAATATATTAAATTATTTTGTAATTTTCTTAATATTTAGTTTACGTTCTGTTTTGTAGGGTGTTTTCTATTTGGAATTATTTTCTACTATTTGTTGTAATACGATTGAACGCAATTAAAACATTCGTGAAAGCGACTAAACTACTTACGAAAGCAACAAACCTTACCGCAAGAGCAACCAAGCCAGCCTCGAAAGCAACTAAAACAAAGAACAAAAGCGCAAGCACCTGTCTCTAAGCGATATGGCATGTGGGAATGATGAAGGAAATGTCGCACATAATGGGGATACTGCGCAGTAATGGAGATCTATTAAGTGACCGCTAGGATTTCCGCTACAGGGCGGACGCTTTCCGCGGGGTGAGCGATAAGCCTTCACCGCCGCTTCGCGTACGTTGTGAAGTCTCATCTGTCTTACTTGATCCCTCCGGAGTCGCCGCCCTTTCGCTCCAATCCAGGGAAATTTGCTTACTTATCAGTAATGACTCGCTAAAACTAACTATTATGCAGTTTTTAAAAGTGTGTGTCCAGAAAATGGCTTAGGGCAACTAACCGTTCATTGAAAGCAACCAGTTCTATTCAGAAAGCAACTAAATTAGCACGAGAACAACGTAATTGCTGCTGAAAACAACCAACTCTTAAAACAACAGGTTTACTTGAAGTGAGACGACGTTGAATACCAGGTTCCACTCCAATTAACGGCTGAATGAAACGCACTTTATTTTAGTAAATGCCCTACTAATTTGTAGACAGCGTTTTCTAATTAGGGTCAATAAAATCTGATAACTGCAGACGCCAAATTAGCAAGATATTCCCATTGATTGAAGCGTAAGGTGGCGACTCCGGCCGGATGAGTGAGACAGATGATTCATCACAACGTACGCGTTAGCGGCGGTGATGAATCATCGCTCACCTGAAGCGAAAATCATAGCGGTCACCTAATAGAGCTACGACGCATTATCCCTATATCGCGTTCGATATAAAAAAGGGGATACCCTATATTACTTGAAAAAAATTATCCACATTTCTAGATTTTTATTATTTCCTAAAACATAATTAAAAAGCTATCTCCATGTGAGATAGCCCTCTTCGATCAATTTATTTCTTCAAAATACTTACCAAAGTGCAATTTTGCTTCTTCGACTTGGTTATTTGCTATTCCAAGTAGCACAGAAGTTGCTGGGCCTGCAGATTTCCAAGTAGCCCAATCGGTAAGCTCACAACGCAAACCGAGTCGCTTGCATTCCCCGGCTATTCCAGCTGAACCAACAGGCCAAACACGCTGAATGAACCCGCTATTTACACCGTCCCAAATCTTTTTCATGTCTGCAATTTTCTCGGACTCTGTCATTACTTCTTCGCCGACACATGGCTTTCCGTACACATACCATGTATACTTTTCAGCACTCGTCACTTGCCGTTCGCCGATCATCGTTATAGCCATTGCCGATTGTAGCGTTTCCATGTTGGATTCCGTGCTGCCGGTAATTTCTGGGCAAGGCTGATTTATTTCTCCAAACAATTTCTCCATACCTGCTAAATACTTATCCCAGCTTTTATTGCCAGAAAAATTATGCAGCACTATTGAAATTGGATATGCTCCAGCTGCCCACTGTTCCATTAATGAAACCCGACCTGCAAAATAGGCAACAACTTCGTCTGGGACTTGAACTACATCTGCCTCTTTTTCACCGATTCCTGCTGAGTTATCAGTCGTCAATACAAGGCCATTGGGCAATAAAACCGCATTACGCATGCGTTTTCACCCTTTCCATTACTCGCTCCACAACTGGAGATACAACCATCGCGATCCCAGCATTCAAAACAGTAGCAATTGTAATTCCTGGTAATGCTGCCGCAAAAAATGCCGGTGAAATGATCCAGTAAAACGGAAGTGTTGCTAGCACGCTATTCGCAACGATAAAAAATACCCATTTCCATATATGGCGTCCTGCTTGATGTAGTTTCGTGAATACGAATAAAATCATAAACATTTCTGCAGCAATGAGTAAATGCAGTGGACCAAAAGGAAATCCAGCGTATAAGGACGAAGATAAGTGGCCGATGAAAGACGCTGCTCCCGCGTAAACAGGAGGCAATAAAGCAGCCGATATAAGCGCTGGTACCGTATCAAGTGCCGCACTCCCTATCCCCACCGGAATTTTAATAAATGCACCTATTGCCGATAGAGCCGCAAACATTGCTGCGAGCGTTAATAAACGAAGCTTCACTTACTTACTCCCCTTCTTTTTTTACACTTCCTACGTTTTTAAATACTTTTGCACTGCGAATGTATTCGACATCCGACACATTTACTCGAGCGTTGGCTACGCGCGCCGCTGCGAATAAGTAGTCAGAAAGGCGATTTAAGTAACGTTGTACAACTGCCGGAACATCTTCCTCTGCTTTCGTCAAAGTGACCACTTGTCTTTCTGCGCGTCTCGTAATGGTACGTGCAATATGAAGAGTTGCAGCCGCTGGTGTTCCACCAGGTAGGATGAAACGTTCTAACACTGGACCTTCTTCCACAAGCACATCAATTCGTTTTTCCATTGCTTCAATTGGTTCGTCTGTCATTTTATACACGCGACGATTTGATACATTTGCAAGATCTCCCCCACAATCGAATAGCTCATGTTGAATCGTTTCCAAGTCTTCTAGGATGTCCGCAAAAATTGCTGGATCTAATTCTGTGACTGCTTTCCCGATAAATGAATTTAACTCATCAATCGTACCGTATGCTTCTACACGTACATTATCTTTGTCTGTTCTTCCACCGATTAAGCCTGTTTGCCCTTTATCGCCTGTTTTTGTATAAATTTTCATCTCCACACATCTCCCTTTATTGTTTGTGTAATCCCATACCAAACTCGTGTAACACTTTCTGCCTTTGTAAAAAGTTGTTGATAAAATCGACCGACGTCATCTCTTAGTTCGCGCATGCTTGCTTCCATCGGTACAATACCGCGACCAATTTCCGTTGCAATGATAACTACTTCTGCTTGTTCATCCCATAATTCAAGCATTTTAAGTAACTCTGTACACTTGGGTTCTAGCAAATATTCTACCCCGTAAACGACTAGTACTTCTGTTTGTGGCGATAACACTAATCTATCTGTTTCCGCATCGAGCCACTGAACGTTTCGTTCCTGAACGAAACGCTCTACATACGCTCGTTTTCCATTAAATGCTCCACCGAAAATGACGTGCATCGCTTTCCCTCCAGTACGCCTCTTTTATCCGTCCATTGTAACTCGTAGCTACAGGCATGCGGTACTTCCCAATCCCAAAAACTTTTTTCGACATTCGCAAACTTTGTCAATAAAAATCGAATTGGACCACCATGCGTCATAATTACTGGCTGCTCTAATTCTTCCACTACTTCATAAAACGCTTGCAATACTCGTGCTTCCATTTGTTCCATTGACTCCCCGTTTGGAGGTGCCACTTGCCGTGGATTGTCGAGCCAATTTCTATATAAAATATCTTCTTTTAGTTCATTATATGTTTTTTGCTCCCAATCACCAAAGGAACATTCCCTTAAATTTGCATTTACCTTATATGGAATTCCATTAAAAATTTGAGCTGCTGTTTGTTGGCATCGTGTTAGATCGCTGCCGATAACTTGCTTGATAGGCCAATCTAGTTTTTTCGTTTTGATTCCCTCGATAATCGGTTCGTCCGTCCAGCCGATGTACTTTTTTTCTTTGTTTCCTTGCGTTGGTAAATGCCTTACGAAAGTAATAGTAAAAGCGTCAGCCATAACACCACCTCCGAAACTTCCACACTCGCCCCAAGTAAATCACCGGTAACTCCGCCGAAATTCCTACGAGCCCAACTGCGATATAAACAAATGAAACCAATTAATATAACCGCAAATGTAACAGCAATCAGCCATTCCGTCAGCCAACCTAAAACAGCTAGTCCAAGAAAAAAGTGACATACAGACAAAATCAAAACAACGTTTCCATTCATTTTTTGCTTGAAATAATAAGCAAGTCCACTCGTTTTCGCACTATTTGTGCAAGAAAACAGCACGGTCATTACTGCTCTTGAGAAATAAGGGATAAGTATGGCAAGAATCCAATGAAACGATTCCGCAGCAAGCACTTCGGACACAATAATTACTTTACCAATGACGAGTAAAACAACAGTCATTACACCAAATGCGCCAACACGCGGGTCATCTAATATTTCGAATCGCTTCATTCGGTCTTTATAAGAAAAAAACGCATCAGACGTATCGATAAATCCATCCATATGAAGGCCTCCGGAAAAAGCAACGCCAAGAAAGACAATGCTAAACCCCGTCATTAGTGGACTCCAGTCGAAATAAAACGACAAACATGCAACCGCTCCAAGTAGAGCACCAATCAAAGGAAAAATACTATACATTCCAGTAATAGTACGTCTCTCCATCGGCAAGTTTTTATTAACGGGAATAATGGTGAAAAATTGAAGCGCTAATAAAATGCTCTTCACTTCTTCACCCCATTTAAAATGGAGATGATTTTATTCCATTTGACATGCTGCCTAAAATGGTTCGTCCAATCATCTATTTGTTCATTAGAAGCATTCCCGCCGCTTGCTTCGCCGTCTTCTTCCTCTAATTCATTTGGAAAATAAGGTACGACTCCGATTACATCGATTCCTGTATGCGATTCGATGAAATCAATTCCATCTCGGAAAAAAGAAACGTCCCCTCGAAACTTATTAATAATGATCCCTTTTACTCGCGCTCTCTGTGCTTCTGGCAACAGTGCAAGCGTGCCAACGATGGATGCAAACACCCCACCGTACTCGATATTTGCGACCAATATAACCGGAACATCCGCCAACTCAGCAACTCGCATATTCACTAGTTCCCGATCCGTTAAGTTCACTTCTACAGGGCTGCCAGCACCTTCTAATATTAAGTAGTCATAAGATGCGGAAAGTATTTTCAAGCTGTTTTCAATAAGTTTTTGACCTTCTTCAAAAAATTGCTCTCGATAATGCATTCCATTCATTTTACTCAACTTTTTTCCAAGAATAATAATGTCGGATTCCATATTCCCCGTAGGTTTTAGAAGTATTGGATTCATTTCTGCTCTATAAGGGGTCCTTGCTGCTCTTGCTTGCAAAGATTGTGAAACGCTTATTTCTAAATCATTTTCAGTATGTAAGCTTAAAGACGACATATTTTGGGATTTAAATGGTGCTACTTGTTTCCCTTCATTTGCAAGAAGCCTGCAAATGGCTGTACATACTAGACTTTTTCCTACGCTAGAAGCGGTTCCTTGCACCATTAAGCCTTTCATATCTATCCCTCATTTCCACTGATGACTTATGCCATATTCCATTTCGAAGGCATGATCTGCTTTTGCTACAAGCTTTTGGTGGAGTCGCCCAATCCACTCTTGATATAAAGCTGTAAATTCATATTTTGATAGTGGTTCGTCCAGCACTTCATTTGAAACAATGACTAGCACTTTTGCTTTCACTAACAACTGATCGATTGCCATAAATAACTTCTCTTCTACTTCCTCCATTTGGCCTTCGTAAAGCTCATTTGCAAGCCAAGTCGTTACACAATCCCAAAGCACGCCATATCCTGTATCTATTTGTGGAACGACTTGTTCAAAATGCCGCGGCTGCTCGATTGTCTCCCATTCAACTGGATAATTTTCACGATCTTCTTGATGTCTTTTGATACGCGCCTTCATTTCTCCGTCTACTGCCATTCCTGAAGCGATATACACATTTCGTTTTGCTTGTTCGTTCATTACGTAATGTTCAGCGAAGCTACTTTTTCCGCTTCGGACGCCACCTGTTATGAAGACAAGTTTCCCTCGAACCATGCGATCATCTCCTTTTGTAAATGCTCCATCTGCGCCTTTTCTTTCATGCCAACTCGAAACCATTTCCCTTCGAGCCCTTTAAAGTTTTCTGTATGGCGAAGGACGCATCCTTTTGTTAATAAATACTCAAAAAACACTTTTGAGCGAGTAGGATTCGGTAGTCGGAAACAAATAAAGTTCGTCGAAGAAGGTAATACAACACAGTTCCACTTTGCTAGAAAATCGGTAAACCACTCCCGCATTTCCGTTGCATAAGCAATTGCTTGCATACGATATGCCTCTTCCTTCAAACATTCTGCCCCTATCGTCGTAGCTACTGCATTACTATTCCAATGCGACAACCGAGAGCGAATATCCTTAACAAAGGCTTCGCTTCCGACTGCATAGCCGAGACGTAAACCTGGAATTGCATACATTTTCGTCATGGAACGTACGACGATAACGTTTGGAAAATCGTTTAAATATGGGATAAATGATTCTTTCTCATCGATAAAATCGAGAAAAGCTTCGTCTAAAATCACTTCACATTTATATCTTTTCGCATATTCCGCTATTTGCACTATTTCTTCTAATGGGATCAAATAGCCGGTCGGATTATTTGGCCTACAAATATAAATAACTTCCGCGATCTCTATTTCATCCAATACTTCGTTTAAAGGAAGCGCTCCAACTGCTATTATTTCTTTTGTGTACACGTTGTAAGGAGCAAGTGTCGCTTCGTATTCCGAAAAAGTTGGATGAACCAGTACTGCCCGTTTACGTTCATAACGTTTGGCGAGACTTGCGAATAGTTCTGCTGCTCCGTTTCCAACGATGATGTTACTAGTTGGTACATGGTGATAGTTTGCAGCAGCGGATAGAAAAGGCTCTCCATTAGGATCTGGGTATTTGGTGATTAAGCCAGCATAGGTCGACCATCTTTCCTTCACAAATGTTGGTGGACCTAATGGATTTACATTTTCACTATAATCAATTACTATTTCCGGCATGTTAATCCCTAGTCGTTCATATACATGATGGGCATTTGCCCCGTGATTAGGTAATGCCATACAAAATCCCTCCAATTACCATCATCCAAAGCCAAAATAGAAATACAGCTGTATGCAAATGCGAGATCGTACTTAGTATATGATTGGGTGATAAAGGAACCTCTCCACTTCCCATGCGGGCTCGGTCCGAAACAATCCCTTTATATGTATTGATACCTCCGAGTTGAATGCCAAGCTGATAGGCAGTCGCGGCTTCTAAATAGCCACTATTTGGGCTTGGATGCTTTTTCGCATCAAACCACCAGCCCTTCATACGCTTGTTAAATGGTAATGCACTTTCTTTTTTGCCCCAAAGCATAATAAGGTAGCCAGTCAAACGGCTTGGTATATAGTTCGCTACGTCATCGAACTTTGCAGAAGCATACCCGAAATCTTCATACTGCTCATTTTTATAACCAACCATTGAATCGAGCGTATTAATTGCTTTATATATCCAAAGCCCGGGAGCACCTGCAAACACAAAGGCATAAAAAAGTGGGGCCGTAATGCCATCACTAATATTCTCAGACACTGTTTCTACGACGCCACGTGTAATTTCTTGTTCATCTAACTTGTCCGTATCTCTTCCAACAATCCATGATAACTTTTCTCTAGCAGCGGGCAAATCGTTTGCAACTAGCGGTTTATACACATCCAATGCCGCTTCTTTTAAACTTTTTTGCGCTAGTCCCGACGCGATTAGTATACTTTCTACTGCGATTCCGACCAGCATATGAATGGAATACGCACTTACTAAAAGCGCAATCGTGACGGAAAATGTTATTCCAACTACGATAAATACAAGTAGAAACCCTTTCGCTTTCTTCGCTCTTCCTTTATTTAGCCAAGTGGTCAGTTTCGAAATAAGCATTCCGATCCATCGAACGGGATGTGGCCAATTCGGTGGGTCGCCGATTAATCTATCGAGTAGGAGCCCTATTGCTATAGCTATTATATGTGGACCCACTTCTATTCCCAGCCTTTTGCTTTTTTGTAAATTTGGATTGCTTCGACTGTACATTCATAGACGCCTAGCCCGATTTTTTTGCCAACTTCCGTAATAGGACCAGCATATGGAATATGTACTCCGTGTTGCGTTGCTGCAACTAGTACGCTATCTGTTGATGTTCCAGTTGCGATTGTGCCGGTGCGAGTATCTTTCACTTGTTCAAATGCAAGTGCTTTCGTTTTCGCTTCAGTTGCGGTAATTACTGCTTGAATAAACGCTTCTTCCGCTAATTCCCCATTTATTATTATCCACGTGTTAATTGTACCTATTGCGGGTAATGCTTCCACTTCATTAGCTTTTGCCACATCTACTGCATTGCCAACTCCCGCTGTCACCATGATGATGACGGAGCCGAAATCACCGTAGTATTGTTTTATGACGGCGTCTTCTGTATGCACTGCGGTCATCATTCCTACCGTTTCTGTTTCAGAATATCCGCGATTGGCAAGGTATTGCTGCATTTCCGTTTGTGCATTGTCAATATTATAGTGGGCATCTACTCTTCTATTTACAAACGTTCGGTACCAACCAGTCCCAGCATTTATTACTGCGGACGACCATGTTTTTAATTGATGCTCTGCTTGGAATACGACTAATTCATCCGTCACTTGAAAGTTTTCTGTCGTAATCAGTTTCTCATGACGCTGTTCTATTATATCCGGCAGTATCGTAATTTGAGGCTTCGGACGTTCCGGGTGTGGATTTGTGCTTACCCTGGCTTTATATACTGTTTCGATTTGGCTTTTCATTACTACTTCATGCGGTTCTCCGATGACTTTTACTTCGCCTTGATCCATTAATAGGAGTCGGTCACAGTATAGTGCTGCGAGATTTATATCGTGAAATATACTGATAATCGTCATTTCGTTTTCATTTGCTTGCGTTTTGATCGTATCAAGCAATTGTTTTTGGTGTGCAATATCTAAATGGTTCGTCGGTTCATCGAGTAATAGTATCGGGGCTGCTTGCGCAAGCGCTTGCGCTACAAATACACGCTGTTGCTCCCCGCCGGACAATAGATCTAACATGTGATGCTCGTATCTTTCTATCTCCATTTGTTTCATTGCCCAGGCAACAGCCGCGTCGTCTTCGTTTGACCAAGAAGCAAACAAGCCACTTTGATGGGGGTATCGACCGAGTGCAATCGTATCTCTTACGGTATGGGAAAAGGCATGACTATGTAGTTGTGGAAGAACCGCCATTTTTTTCGCAAGCTCTTTCGACGAATAAGAATTTAATGATTTACCATCTATTAGTACATTTCCGGATTCCATATGCAGTATTCCACTGATTACTTTTAATAATGTGGATTTTCCGCTCCCGTTTGGACCAAGGATTCCAAGCATTTCTCCTTTTCCAACATGAAAGGAGACATTTTTAACGATTAATTGGTGATCATATCCACCCGATACATTTTCCACTTGTAACATATCAAATGCCCCCTTTTTTTCGTTGTCTAAAGAAAATAAATGCAAAAACTGGTGCACCGATAAACGCTGTAATGACGCCAATAGGCAGTTCCGTCGGCGCAATAATCGTACGAGACACTAAATCACAAATGATTAATAACGCCGCCCCGTTTATAAAGCTAAGCGGTAATACATGCCGATTGTCTGAACCAAATAAAAGCCTCGTCATATGTGGAACGACAAGTCCGACAAATCCAATCGTTCCAGACACCGCAACCGCCGTTCCAGTAAGCATCGAGCCACCGATTAAAATCATCGTTTTTCTTTTCTTCACATCGACTCCTAAATGCTGTGCACGCTCTTCGCCAAACAGCATCGCATTTAACTCTCTTCTGTTAAACCACAATAAAAGCGTGCCAATAATCACAAAAGGTAAAGCCATTTGTACAAAGCTCCAACCGCGCATCGACACACTTCCTAGAAGCCAGCTAATAATTTGACGTAGCTCTTCCCCCGTAAGTGCAATCATTAATGAAATAACCGAGCCTAAAAAAGAACTAAAAATAATACCGGTTAAAATGATCGTTTCCATTTTCATCGCTCGATCGACTAGCTTTGCAAATGAAATAACAAGTAGCATTGTCACTAATGCACCGATCATACTGAAAACAGGCAACGTGAATATTCCTAAAAATGGCACCGAAATACCGAAAAAGAGCGTAGTCACGGCACCTACTGAGGCACCGGACGACACTCCTAACGTATAAGGATCGGCAAGCGGATTTTTTAACAATCCTTGAAACGCAGCACCTGCAATAGCTAGTGATGCACCAACTAGCCCTGCAAGCACAACACGCGGCATGCGAATTTTCCAAACAATATTGGACGCGATTGCATCTGCTCCCGTATCCCATAATGTGCTGATCGGTACCTTTACAGATCCGACCGATACACCAAGCCAAATTGCAACGAAAAGCGCAGCAACCGACAAGATGTAGCCGATCATGGCTTTACTCACTAAATACCTCTGGGTAAATTGCCTTCGCGATTTCTTCTAATCCTTCTGCAAGACGTGGACCTGTACGACTCGTTAAGTTTTCATCTACTTGTACAACCGCATCATTTTGCACAGCTGTAACCGTATCGAAACCATCACGAGCTTTCACACTCTCTACGATTCCATCTACATAACTATACATAACAATGATTACGTCTGGGTTACGACTTACGATTTCTTCCGGCGATATCATAAACCAGCCTTCTTGATCTGCTGCGATATTTTCTGCATTGACCATATCTAAAATTTCTTGCATGAACGTCCCTTTACCAGGTGTGTAAATTTCCGGAACATCTGAAGTTTCTACGAATACTGTTTTCTTCGTTTCTACTTTTGCTACTTTTTCTTTCACTTCTTCTACTTTTGCTTTCATATCTTCTACAATTTTTTGTGCCTCTGCTAATTTACCTGTAGCACGTCCAATTTGTTCGATTGTTGTATATGTTTGATTGAAGTCACCTGCATTCTTCACAACAAATACTTTCACACCAGCATCGCGGATTTGTTGTAAACCAGCTTCCCCCATCCCTAACATAGACTCGTGTGCAAATACGATGTCTGGATTCATCGATACAATTTTTTCAACGTTGAATTCCATTCCGCCAATTTTCTCTTTTTCTAGCGCTTCTGCTGGATAATTGTCAAAATCATTCACACCAACGATTTCATCATTTAACCCAAGAGCAAATAAAATTTCTGTATTACTTGGGATCATAGATACGATTGTTTTTGGTGCTTCTTCTAAGGTTATTTCATTTTCGACAGCATCCGTCATTGTTATCGGAAATTCTGTTTCTGTTACTGCTTCTTCTTGTTGGGCATTGTCGTTATTTTCGACAGGTGTTTCTTCTTTTTGTCCACATCCTACTAGGAGCAATACTGCTAATGCGGATGTCATCCATAATTGCCATAATTTCTTCATCTGTTATTCCCCCATTTTCTGTGTATATCAATTACGCCTCGGCATAATTGCGTCCAGATTTTGAATCGTGGCCTGCGTGATGCAGGTCAGTTAGCCGTTGTCGCATGGATGCGACGGTTTTAGGCTAACATCAGCCTAAGACTCCTTTCAAAATCTGTGACATCCGCCGGAGGCTTTATCTTCATTCACTGAATGAAGATAAAAAAACTCTCGTCCAGTTGAACGAGAGATAGAATAGGTATAAATCTGCTAGGTTTGCCATATGCCAAGCTGACTCACACGTAACCTATCCTCGTAGGCATTAAAGTGTTTACTCATAAAGGCAGGTTTTCTGACTCATGATAGCGGACTATCATATACAGTGGCGGGACCGTGCTGGATTTGAACCAGCTTCCCTTTTAACTTGCTAGGTTAGTAGCAAGCACCTTTATTTTCGAAATATTTTGCATGCATCGACTTAATTATACATGAAATAGATTTGTTGTCGACAGGGATTTTATTGGCACGAATTAAAGTGAAAATATCATTTTCCAACTAAGACGCTCATTTTTACAACTAAATATCTTGAAATTACAACTAAAAAAACCAAAATTACAACTAAATCATGAATTTTTACAA
Organism: Psychrobacillus sp. NPDC096426; assembly: GCF_044762745.1. Taxonomy (NCBI): domain Bacteria; kingdom Bacillati; phylum Bacillota; class Bacilli; order Caryophanales; family Bacillaceae; genus Psychrobacillus; species Psychrobacillus sp. NPDC096426. The sequence goes on from NZ_JBIWEX010000041.1 coordinate 23,142, forward strand.
CTAAATACTTTCCCCACAAAAAACACCCCGACCAGGGTCGAAGTGTTCAAAAGTAGTATTACATTTTTTCCGGAGCTGCCACGCCGATTAAACGTAGAGCATTGGCGATTGTTTGGCGAGCAGATGTTACTAGTGCTAGACGAGCGCCAGTTAGTGCTACGTTTTCTGCATCAAGTACTTTATCCGCATTATAGAAGCTGTGGAATGTTGCTGCAAGCTCTTGAATATAAGTTGCAACGCGGTGAGGCGCACGAAGTTTTGCTGCATCTGCTACCACTTGTGGGAAGTCACCGATTTTTTTCAATAAGTCTAATTCTTTTTCACTTTGCAATAACTCAAGTGAATCAGTTGATGCTTTCAACTCTTGCGTCTCAGCTGCGCGTAAAATTGAACAAATACGGGCATGAGCATATTGTGCATAATACACTGGGTTTTCATTCGACTGAGAAACGGCTAAGTCCAAGTCGAAGTCCATATGAGAATCGCCTGAACGCATGCCGAAGAAGTAACGCACTGCATCTAGTCCAACTTCTTCTACAAGCTCACGCATCGTTACTGCTTTACCAGTACGTTTACTCATTTTCATTTTTTCGCCGTCTTTATAAAGTTGCACCATTTGAATAACCGAAACTTCTAGTTTTTCACGCTCGTATCCAAGTGCTTCAATCGCCGCTTTCATACGTGGGATATATCCGTGGTGGTCTGCTCCCCAAATATTTATCAGTTGGTCGAAGCCTCGAACTAATTTGTCTTCATGATATGCAATGTCTGGCAATAAATACGTGAATGATCCGTCACTTTTGATAAGTACACGGTCTTTGTCGTCGCCAAATGTTGTTGAGCGGAACCAAGTCGCCCCTTCTTCTTCAAAAATATGACCATTTGCTTTTAATTTATTTAATGCGACTTCGATTTTTCCATCTTCGTATAAAGAAGTTTCAGAGAACCAGTTATTAAAGCCTACACGGAAATCAGCCAAGTCTTTTTGTAATTTAGCAAGCTCTACTTTTAAACCATGTGCACGGAACGTTTTATAGCGCTCCTCATCTGACATTTGTACAAATTTATCGCCATGCTCTTTTACTAGATCTGCCGCGATATCGATAATATCTTGGCCACGGTATCCATCTTCTGGCATTTCTTTTTCTAATCCTAATGCTTCAAAATAACGTACTTCAATGGAAACAGCTAAGTTATGAATTTGATTTCCAGCGTCATTAATATAATATTCACGAGCTACATCGTATCCAGCGAAATCAAGTACATTGCATAATGAATCCCCTACTGATGCACCACGCGCATGACCTAAATGCAAGTCACCAGTTGGATTTGCAGACACGAACTCTACTTGGATTTTTTCACCAGCACCTGATTTTGTACGACCATAATCCGCCTGTTCCGTAAGTACCGCTTTAATTACTTCTTGTAAATAATCTTTACGTACCGTAATATTCATAAATCCAGGTCCTGCGATATCAATTTTCTCCATCATGGTACCTGACATATCTAGGTTTTCTATAATAGCGTCCGCAATTTGACGTGGATTCTTTTTCGCAAGTTTTGTTAATTGCATCGCGATATTCGTTGCATAATCGCCATTTGCTTTATCTTTCGGTGTTTCTAAATGAATAGAAGGTATTTGTTCTTCTGTTACAAGTTCCGCTTTCACAATTGCTTGTTCAAGTGCGGTTTTGATCGATTGTTGTACTTTTTCTACTGCGTTCATTTATTTCGCCTCCGTATAAATTAGTTCTAATGTATATGTACCTGCGATTTCTTCATTGATTAAAAGCTCATATTCTACTAGGAAATGACCATCTTCGAAATCGAGTTGCTTCGTATTTGTTGTAATCATCATTATGCCGTATCCTGAATCGTAGCTTCCTGTTTGAAGTTCTCCTTTTATGAATGGCAGTCGCATTTTCACACCGCCGCTTCGGAGAATTAAAGCAGAATCGCTATTTAGCTTCACCGTTGTTTTTACCGCTTTTTCATTTTGCATTTCTTCGTAAACTAAATAAGGTTGAGCCCCTTTTAACGTTAACTCACCTGTCGCCTGTATGTCGAATGTTTCCGCTGCGACATTTGGATGCCTGATTGTTGATCGTAAGCGGACATTTACTGTTTTTTTTATCGGTTGAGACATTGCGTTCATCCTTTGGAGCATTTTTAATATAACTTGTTTATTATAAGGCTAAAAGTATGGGAATGACAACTAAACATAAGCGAAACCTGAAAAAGAGGCTGGGACAGAAGTAGCCTCAATCAATGAAAAAAGTGAAATCGCGTGCGATTTCACTTTTTTCATTTTATTTTAAGATTATACGGACA
>NZ_JBIWEX010000042.1:0-25161 GCF_044762745.1 Psychrobacillus sp. NPDC096426
TTAATGCCTAAAAACAAAGCCCTGGAAATTTTACTGTTCGTAAAATTTCCAGGGCTTTTCATTTTTCAAGGTGGGTTTTGTCCCAGCCTCTTTTCATTTTCAATTATGGGGTAGTAGAACCGTCATCTGTAGAAGGTGTTTCTCCCGGATTGGTGTAATCTTCGGGTGTTGTTTCATCTGGGTTATCACTAGGTGATCCCTCATTACCTTTTCCTTCATTAGATCCATTGCCATTTCCTTTACCGTTGTTACCTTTTCCATTGCCATTACCGTTGTTATTTTTTCCATTACCATTGTTACCTTTTCCATCGCTATTTCCATTGTTGCCATTTCCATTGCCGTTCTCATTATTATTTCCGTTTCCGTTGTTGTTCCACCAATCGCCGGAATTTCCATTTTCATCAGTGTCAGTAGGAGGTGTTCCTTCCAAGTCTTCCTCACCAATTCCTTCTAGTGTGAGTGAAATGGAAGCTGGTTCACTTCTAATTTCACCGGAAACTGCTGTTACAGAAAATACATACGTACTTCCCGGGATGAGACTTTGTACAATGAGCCCTGTTTGATCGGTTGTTTGGAGTAGTTCCGAAGGACCGTTATCAATTGCTACAGATACTTCAAACTGTACGTTTTCTTCTAGATTTTCCGGTTTTTTGAAGTCCCACATTAAGGTTGCGGAAGATGTAATTTCGTCATAATCGACCGATAAATTCGTTGGCGCATTTAGCTCTAATTGTTCGAATTTCTCTGAAACAGTCGTTGGTTCAGTACCTTTAACAAAGAGCTCGGTTCTTTTTAACTCATCAGGTGTATACTCACTTGCTAATTGAAGCGGGTTCGTGCCTCTTTCGATTGTCGCTTCGACTACTGAGTTAGGCTTACTAAATCGATCTGTCGTCGTACCTTCTGATATGTTCGCCATTACTTTTTTGAAAATTGTTTGTGGCAAATAACGTTCTGCATTCGTTGTCATTGGTGTTTTCATTTCTGGGTAACCAGACCAAACGGCAATCGAGTAGTTCGTTGTATAACCTGCGAACCAAACATCTGGGAATGCACTACTTGGTAAGTCCCATTCTTTCATTTGGTTAGCGTCATAGTTGGATGTCCCTGATTTACCTGCAATATCTAATCCGCTAACTGCTGCCGTTTTAGCTGTTCCTTTTGTTAATACATCTCGTAATACATCCGTTACCATATAAGCGGTGGAGTCTTTCATTACAGCTTTCGATTTAGGTCGGTAATCTTTTTCCGTTTTTCCGTCGCGATAAACGATTTTGTTAATCGCATACGGTTCTGTATGAATACCGCTATTACCAAATGCTGCAAAGGCACCAGCCATTTGAATAGGGGACATTGATTTCGAAGTCCCACCGATTGCAGAACTTTCATGTACTTCTCCAATATCGATTCCAAAACGATTAATAAACTCTTTAGCGTTTTTCGTACCTACTTCTTTTAACGTTTTGACAGCAGGAACATTTCGAGAATTATAAAGTGCTTCACGCATGGTCATCGCACCTTTATATTTTCCATCGAAGTTACGTATAACTTGCTTCGTACCTGTATAGGTCATTTGTTCATCTACTATTGTTTGACCGGTAGACCAATTTAAAAATTCAACTGCTGGACCGTAATCGAGCAAAGGCTTAATAGTTGATCCAGGTGATCTTAGTTTCATATCATGTGCGAAGTTAAAACCACGATCTGCACCGTAATTACGACCACCGCCTACAGCGGCAATTGCTCCCGTTTTCGTATCAATAACAGCGATAGCTGATTGAATTTTTTCTGTTGGGAAGATGTCTGAATTTAACGTCGCTTCCACTTGTTTTTGCGCATTTGGTTGTAGTGTCGTATAAATCGTGATTCCTTCTGAAATGGTATCAGCATCTCCATTTTCTTCAAGCTCACTTAATACGACATCGATAAACGCATCATATTTAGAATTTTGTTTTGCAACACGCTGGTCTTCTGGTAATAAAGAATCCTCGATAGGTACAGCTTGTGCTGTTTTCATTTCACTTTCTGAAATTTTACCGTGTAAATTCATCAAATGCAGCACGATATTTCTACGTTTTTCTGCAAGTTCTGGGTTTTTAAAAGGATTATAATTATTCGGGCTTTGCGGCATACCCGCTAGTACTGCATATTCGTCTAATGATAAATCCTTTAATTCTTTCCCATAGAATCGTTTAGCAGCTGTTCCAAATCCGTATATTCGTCCGGACATCAGTACTTTATTAAAATACATTTCGAAGATTTCTTCTTTATCATATTTTCGTTCTAGTTGAACTGCAAGATACACTTCTTGAGCTTTTCGTTTTAATGTTTTTTCATTAGTTAGGAAAGAGTTTTTAATCACTTGTTGAGTAAGTGTACTAGCGCCTTGTGCACCAAACCCACTTGTAAAGTTTGCAAGAACTGCTTTTCCTAATCGTAAAAAATCGACTCCCATATGATCATAGAAACGAGCATCTTCTGTAGCGAGAATGGCATCTTCCATTTGCTGAGGGATTTCATCGTACGGTATATATTCCCGATCTTCCGCACCGAGTGTTGCAAATAGCTCGCCATTTGCATCTAACAGTTTCGGGCTAATTGGATCTTTTAAAGACTTTTCGTCTAGTTCAGGTGCTGTGCTGGCATAATAAGCAAATACAGAGCCGCCTCCGATTGCACCTAGCACACCAAGTGCAAGGATTGTTATCAATATTCGTTTCATCCAGACTTTTGCTGGTTTATTTGCTTTTTTCTTCTTTTGTTGTAATTGCTTTCTACGTTGTTCACGAGTTTGTTTTTGCTCACTCATAAACTTCTCCTCACTTTCAATTTATGCATGTAAGTCATTAACTATTTTTAAATAATCAATTCTAGGTGCATATTTGGGCATAATTTCTATTGCATGCTCTTCAAATTCGGCTAAAGCAATAGATTTTCTTCCTCCAGCTATCATTCTATTCCAAAATCGCTGTAATTGGTCAAAAGGTAAATAAAAATAACGGTCAACTGTAGAAAAGCGAACGAGTAAAAAACTGATGCCTAGTTGTTTTACTACTTTACTCATATGTTCTACTTGATGAAGGTGGACATTTTTTAAAGGAAACGCTGTTCTATTTTCCGTTTCTTTTGCTTCAAAGTCAATATATTTCCCTTCAAACACACCATTAAAATCGGTTGTAGATGGAGTCCGGTAGTATGCTTCTTTAATAACGGCGCTACTTCTACTTGGATAATCGACTTTCACGACTTGTATTGGTATTGGTTTTTTATAAATGACTGCGATCTCGTGTGTAAGATAATATTCATTTGCATCGCTTATTTCATCTTCTAATGTTTTACCCCTATTACTAAAGGAATAATCTTTTCTTTTCTTTGTTTCTGCTTCCTTTTTGGGCATGTACAGTTTCCCGTTTGGATAACGAATAGCCAAGATATTCACCTCTCTATACTATTAGTTTATCACTTTTAAGTTGAAAGACTCCACCCTCAATAGTGCAAAATGAAGGGATTGCCCTAACACAAGTTAATTAGACGCTTATCGTTTCTAATTAGTTTCATTATGAAGTTAAATTTTTTCCACAGCTATTCCCGTTGGAGTCGCCGCCCTTCGCTACAATCAAGAAGAGCTAACTAGCTAATCAGCAGCTAAACTAAGGGCTTTGATCTATAAGTTCCGCCACGTTAGATCCAATAAATGGTTGAATGAGACATAATCCGCTGCGAACGCGACAAACTATACGTTGAACAACACAAAGCACATCACGAACGCGACAAACCGACCGCTGAACGCGACAATGCTTCTGCCGTAGCACGAGTTGGCTCATGCAAGGTGCGTCTAGAGCGAAGGCTTGCAAACCGGAATATAAGAGTGTAATCCATGATCTTGCAAGAACTTGTCGACTTTCTACTAGTTTTGTCCGTTGGCAAGAACGTTTGTCGAGTGGGAAGGGATTTATAAAAAAAGAAGGAACATACTCTAAAAAGGGAGGTAGTAAAAATGAACAAAATTGAACGTATTATTGACCAATTGGAGTTATTAGAATTTTTACTCGAAGATCGCCTAAGTGACGAACAAGATCAATTTGAAAAAGACTTTAGTAAATCGTCCTTTCGCTTGCTTGGAAAACTAGAAAAAATCGAAAACCAATTATAAAGAATGTACGTTCGTTTGCAACTAGTAATCTATGCTGTAATTTGGTACACTATTACTAGAATGCGGGGGATAAAAATGTCGTTATTGCGTTTAAGTGAACAGTTAGTAAAAGAATGTGATGAAAGCATTTTACGCTTTCAAATGTATAGAGAACAAGACAAAGAACCAGATTTTTTTGGAGACGTAAAACCACATGCCTATCAAATAGATAAATTATTGCTGGAATGGGAAAAGCTAGTTCGAACATGGATTCAAGTAAAGCGACCAAAATATGTACATCCAAGTCAGATTGACTCTTTACTTGAATCCATGAAGCAATTTATCGTTCAGTCGTATTATAAAGGGACAAGCAAGAAGCGATTTTTAAAATCGATTCATTCATCCAAATATACATTAGAAACAATTATTCATGCTATAAAGGAAGTAGGGGATGAATATGCGAGCGAATAAGAGCATACAGGAATTATTAGATGACTGGAAAATAGATCAAAATCGTTTTTCCAGAATTGAACATATTCATGTAACGGAAGAGAAAGAAGCAATATATGCTCCATTTCCGAAAATGATGCATCCATCGATTCAAAAAGCGTTAAAAAGTCGTGGGGTGCATCAATTATATATCCATCAACGACAAGCGTTTGATACTGCAACAGCAAAGAAATCCTATACGACAATTACTCCAACCGCCTCCGGAAAGTCGCTTTGTTACCATCTACCGGTTCTTCAATCGATACTAGAAGATCCAACCTCGCGCGCAATTTATTTATTTCCAACTAAAGCATTAGCTCAAGATCAGAAAAGTGATTTAAATGATTTAATCAAAGCAAGCGAGGAAGAAATTTTAAGTTTTACATATGATGGGGATACCGAGCCAGGCATTAGGCAAAAAGTACGGAAGTCAGGTCATATTGTTTTAACAAATCCAGATATGCTCCATTCAGGGATACTCCCCCATCATACAAAATGGGTATCTCTTTTTGAAAATCTAAAATATATCGTGATTGACGAAATTCATACATATAAAGGTGTATTTGGGAGTCATGTGGCACATGTTATTCGGCGGTTAAAAAGAATTTGTGCATTTTATGGAAGCAATCCGCAATTTATATGTACATCTGCAACGATTAAAAACCCAAAAGAGTTAGCGGAGAATCTTACGAATACCACACATGAACTGATCGATGAAAATGGTGCTCCATCTGGAAAAAAACATTTTGTCTTTTATAATCCACCGATTGTTCATCCGGTATTTAATGTTCGACGAAGTGCCATTTTAGAAGTGCGAGATTTAGCACAGGAATTGTATACGAATGGTATTCAAACGATTGTATTTGCGAAAAGTCGAGTGCGTGTCGAAATGCTTGTTACTTATTTACAAGCTTTAGTTAGCAAAAAAATCAATGACCAAACGATTCGTGGCTATAGAGGCGGTTATTTACCTTCCGAAAGAAGAACTATTGAGAAAGGATTACGAGACGGAATTATTCGAACGGTTGTTAGTACAAATGCACTTGAACTAGGTGTCGATATTGGACAGCTGCAGGCATGTATTATGACTGGTTATCCGGGAAATATTGCAAGTGCATGGCAACAAGCCGGACGAGCTGGAAGAAGACAAGACGAAGCGCTTATTATATACGTTGCACAGTCGACTGCTCTTGATCAATATGTAGTGAAACATCCGGAATATTTCCTAGGTCAGTCTCCAGAGGAAGTGCGGATTCATCCGGATAATATGATTATTTTAATGGATCATTTAAAATGTGCTGCCTTTGAGCTCCCATTTACGACAATGGATATGTACGCAGAGTTTTCAATTCAGGAATTACTCGCTTTTTTAGAAAATGAAGGTGTTTTATTGAAAACGACAGATAAATGGCATTGGATGTCCGAAAGTTTTCCAGCAAGCAATATTAGTTTGCGCTCTGCTTCACAGGAGAACGTCATCATTATTGACCAAACTATTCCTACGAAAACGAGAGTAATCGGGGAAATGGATCAATATAGTGCAATGACTTTACTTCATGAAGAAGCAATTTACTTGCATCAAGGGACCCAGTTTCAAGTGGAAATACTTGATTGGGAAGAAAAGAAAGCATTTGTGAAAGAAGTGGATGTGGACTATTTCACGGATGCCAATATTGCAGTAGAGTTAAAAGTGTTAAGTGAAGATAAGGAAAAAGAAGCAAATATTGGAACTTTACGATTCGGTGATATTATCGTTTTAGCGCAGCCAACGATTTTCAAAAAGATTAAATTTGATACACATGACAATATCGGCTCTGGTAAAATTTATTTACCCCCACTTGAATTGCATACTTCTTCTACTTGGTTTAGTTTTAATAAACCAAGTGATTGGACAGAGACATTATTATCGGATGCAATGACAGGGGTTGCCTATGCACTGCATGCGTTTATCCCTTTATTTATCCACTGTGATGCAAAAGATATTCATGTTGTACCACAAGTGAAATCGATTAATGCAGAAAAGCCAACGTTTTATATGTATGATAGTTATCCAGGTGGAATCGGGTTATCAGAAAGAATGTATGATCTTTGGAATGATTTAGTTCCAAAAGTGACCGAGCAAGTAGAGGCTTGTCCATGTACGAACGGATGCCCCGCATGTATAGGTGCCCAAGACGCAGCGCTAAATTTGAAAAAAGAAGTGATCAAATTACTACACTTAGTACAGGTGGATGAGCATGTCGTATGAAAAAAAACTGATGCAAATGAAAGGTCTTGTGAAAAAGAATACACTAAAAGAAGAGCCTAAAAAGGAAGTGCCTGAAGTTACACTTCCTTTTTATACGGACCAATGGAAAGCAGCAGGTTTAAATCTAGTACAAAATGAAAAAGGTTTTTTGTTTGTGAAAGAAACTTTTTATGAACAGTCGCATATACATGGAAACATTGGGCTACATCATTTGCATAATGCAATTACGTTTATGCAAGAAAAGTATCCTGATCATCCACTAACCGTTGCACCTAATACTCCTTTTTGTTTTTACGATACGGAAACAACGGGATTGAAAGGGACAGGTGTACTCATTTTTTTAAATGGCATGTTAAAGCAAGTGGAAAACGGCTTTTTGTTAACGCAATATGTACTAGCAGAACCAGGTCAAGAATCTTCTTTTTTGTATGAATCTGAATTTTGGAAAACGCCCCGGACGATTATTACGTACAATGGAAAAAGTTTCGATTTCCCGCAATTAGTATCGAGATGGACGATGAACCGAAATACGATTCCTCCACTGAAAGAACATGCGCAAATCGATTTAATGCACTCCTCTAAACGAATTTGGAAAGGGGATTTGGAACGATTTAAGCTAAAACAATTAGAAGAGCAGAAGCTAGGTTTTGTTAGAAAAAATGATATTCCTGGCCATCTTGCACCGATTATTTATTTTGATGCGGTGAAGCATGGAGATCCTACCAACTTGATGAAAGTATTAAAACATAATGAGTGGGATATTTTATCATTAGTAACGTTATATATTTTATCGGTGAAATTATTAAAAGAAGAGAGTGTAGTAGAATCTTCTATTACGTACACGAATATTGGCAAGTGGTTTCGGGACTTAAAATCGGTGGATGCGAGTCAGGATTGGTTCCAATTTGTAATTGATCAATTCGAAGAGTCAGAAGTAAGTGTGGCGTATTATTATGTTGGATTGCATTTGAAAAAACTGCAATTATTCGATGATAGTTTAGCAGCTTTTCATGCATCATTACTCAAAATAGTTGGGAAATATCGTATCGACGTTTATATGGAACTAGCAAAACTTTATGAGCATCGAAAAAAAGATTTCGAGATGGCTTTAGAAATAACGAGGAGTTGTACGGAGTATCTATTGAAAACGCCAAGTGTGGTGAGTGAAAAGCAGCAATTACGTTTGCGTCAAGATCTTCAAAAAAGAGAAGCGAGAATAATTCGGAAATTAACTATTTCCCGGGAAAGCGCACAACCTAACAAAAAGCGAGTTTTCCACCTTTAAAATGCTCCATTATTCGACATCGTTATGCTATAATACGGTTAGTGAAACAGACGGAAGGAAGATGCCATATGGAAACAAAATTAAAGACTTCAGATATACTTGAAAAAGAATTTAAAACGGGCCTACGAGGCTACAATCAAGAGGAAGTTGATATTTTCTTAGATGACATCATTCAAGATTATGAGGCATATGAAAAGAAAATTGCACAACTTCAATTAGAGATTAACCAACTAAAAGAGGAACTTGCAGAAGCGCCTAAAAGAACGGCGCCAGCTCCACAAGCAGGTGCAACGAACTTTGATATTTTAAAACGACTTTCTCATTTAGAAAAACATGTATTTGGCAGTAAATTGTATGAATAATTATATTAATTCATATGCGTTGTAACTCGTCCCAATATCGATTATACTAGTAATACCACTTATATATCCGGGCAATCGCTGCAATGCTAGATCATTGTAGAGGAAAGTCCATGCTCACACAATTCTGAGATGAATGTAGTGTTCGTGCTTAGTGAAAAAATAAACTAAGGCAGCTAATTTAGCTGACGGCGGGATGAAGGCCTAAGTCTTATGATATGGTTGACAATCTCTGAAAGTGCCACAGTGACGAAGCTGTATAGGAAACTTTACAGGTGGAACGAGGTAAACCCCACGAGTGAGAAACCCAAATTATGGTAGGGGAATTTTCTTGAAGGAAATGAACGGATAGAAGAACGAAGAGTAATTTTCGTAGATAGATGATTGCCATCTACATCGTACGAGGTAGTGCACCGTTTGAGTACCGTAGAAACAAAACATGGCTTATTGGGTGTATGAGTGGCTATACTTAATAATTACAAAGCTCTCCAAGCTAGGAGAGCTTTTCTTATCTTTTAAGAAAAACGATAGCTTATTATGATTACAAGGTAGGTGTACAATGGGAAAACAACAAGCAGTTGAAAAGTTTTCATCCTTACCAAATAACATAATCGATCAACTATTTCATACTACTAATGAAGGCATTATGATTACTGACGATGAGATGAATATATCACTTGTCAACACTGCCTTCGAATCAATGACAGGATACAGATTGGAAGATGTTCAAGGAAAATCACCTAGAATACTACAATCTGGAAAACAAAATACTATCTTTTATAAAAAAATGTGGAAAGACATACATATTAATGGTTCGTGGCAAGGAGAAATTTGGAATAAACGTAAAAATGGAGAAGTTTATCCAGAACGATTAGCCATACATAAAATCGTAAATGAAGAAGGAATACTAACAAACTATTTTGCAGTTTTTTCCGATATATCACATAAAAAATACATTGAAAAAGAAATAGAAGAATTGACGTTGACAGACTCATTAACGAATATAATGAATAGACATACATTTTACGAACAGCTAGAAGTATTAATCGAAAGATCGAAGAGTAGTATAAGTGAGCATGCGATTCTTTTTATAGATTTAGATCGTTTTAAACAAATAAATGAAACATTAGGTAATGAAGTAGGAGACTTAATATTACTAGAAGTCGCTAATCGTATAAACTCTGTTGTCCGCAATAGCGACCTGGTTGCTAGGCACGGGGGAGACGAATTTTTAGTAACAATTACTAATCTGGACTATCAAAAAGAGGCTGGACAATTTGCAAATGATTTAAATGACTTATTGAATCAACCGTTTCACATAAATGGTAGAGAAATTTACATTACAACAAGTATAGGAATTAGTTTTTATCCGCAAGATGGAATAGAAGTAGAAACGCTTATACAAAAAGCGGATAAAGCGATGTATTTTGCCAAACAAAATGGGCGGAATCAGTATGCATTTTACTTTGATGAATTACAAAACGATGCAAAACGATTACTTTTGTTAGAATCAGAACTAAGAAAAGCGATTCAACAAAAAGCATTTGTCGTCCATTACCAACCGAAAGTGTCCATAGATACACAACAAATAATTGGAGTGGAAGCACTTGTCAGATGGACAAATGATCAGTTAGGTGTTGTATCGCCAGCTGAGTTTATTCCGTATGCGGAGGATACAGGATTAATCATACCACTGAGTGAAGTGATTTTAGAAAAAGTATGCGTCGATCTGGCCGATTGGAGATCCAGAGGTACCCAGCATTTACCTGTTTCCATCAATATTGCGGCACTTCATTTTCAACAAGATGATTTTATGGAGCGAATAAATGCAATCATTATGAAGTATAATTGTAGTCCACACCAACTGGAGTTGGAGCTTACAGAGCGAACAGTTATGCATGATTCAGAAAGCATTGTCAATAAATTGATCAAACTAAAGCATATGGGGTTTAAAATTTCTATTGATGATTTCGGAACAGGTTATTCTTCCTTAAGTTATTTAAATAGGTTCCCGTTAAACTATTTAAAAGTTGATAGCAGCTTTATCCAACAAATGACAGAATTAAAAGATAAGCAAGCAATTGTAGATTCCATTATTTTAATGGCACATAGATTACATATAAAGGTAATAGCTGAAGGAGCAGAAACAGAAGATCAAGTGAAACTTTTAAAGGAAATGGGCTGCGATATTATTCAAGGGTATTATTTTAGCAAACCCATTCAAAGCTCAGAGCTATTAGATTTTCTAGAGCTTTGGGAAATTCTTAAGCAAGAAAGGAATATATTATGACAAAATTTAAATTAGTAGCAACTTCCGCGATGGGATTAGAATCCATCGTTGCCGATGAAGTAAAAGCATTAGGATATGAAACAACAACGGAAAATGGGAAAGTGTATTTTGAAGGGGACGAACGCGCCATTGCACGTGCAAACATCTGGTTACGTGTTGCAGACCGAGTAAAAATAGTGGCAGCTCAGTTCCCTGTAAAAACGTTTGACCAACTTTTTGAGCAGACAAAAGCGATTCAATGGGAAAAGTTTTTACCAGTAGATGCTGCATTCCCTGTACAAGGGAAATCCGTTAAATCTACTTTGTTCAGTGTACCCGATTGTCAAGCAATAGTGAAAAAAGCAATTGTAGAACGTTTAAAACTGGCGTATAAACGGATTGGATTTTTAGATGAATCTGGAGCAACATATAAAATCGAAATAAGTATATTAAAAGACATTGCTACTATTACGATCGATACGAGTGGTGCTGGTCTTCATAAGCGTGGGTACCGCCAAGACCAAGGGGAAGCACCATTAAAAGAAACGCTTGCAGCTGCACTTGTGAAAATTTCTAAGTGGAGTCCTAGTCGTCCATTCGTTGATCCATTTTGTGGTTCTGGAACGATCCCGATTGAAGCAGCGATGATTGGACAAAATATTGCACCAGGCTTTAATCGCGACTTTCATAGTGAAGCTTGGTCTTGGATGCCCAAAACAATTTGGGAAGACGTACGCAATGAAGCAGAAAACCTTGCAGATTATGACCAAGAGCTTCAAATTATTGGTTCCGATATTGACCATAAGATGATTCAAATTGCAGAGCAAAATGCATTTGAATCTGGTTTTGCCGATCTAATCACATTTAAGCAAATGCAAGCAAGTGATTTTAGTACTTCCTTAACGGATGGCGTTATGATTGGAAACCCACCTTATGGAGAACGTATCGGGGAAATTGAAGTAATTGAACAAGTAATTAGTGATTTAGGCCATCTGATGGGACAATATCCTTCTTGGTCTGTATATATGCTTTCTTCTATGGAAAACTTTGAAAATGCATACGGAAGAAAAGCAACGAAAAAGCGGAAATTATTTAATGGTTTTATCCGAACAGATTATTATCAGTATTGGGGTAAACGGTCCTAACAGTAAGGGAGATTAGCTTCTCCCTTACTTTTCGTTATTTATAGATACGTAAAGGTAAAATTGATGGAAGTAAGGAGTTTTACGATGAAAAATGCGTTACCATTTCAATTATCAAAAGACCGTTCTTTCTTTGAGTCATTAGGAGATTGGATGGGGGATGTCTTATATGATGAATTACCCGAAAAAGGATTTGAATGTCGAGATGAGCAAATCTTCATGGCATATCAAATTGAGAAAACATTAAAAGAAAAAAATGTATTATTTGCGGAAGCTGGCGTAGGTACAGGTAAAACGATTGCATACTTACTACCTGCTATTTCGTATGCGCGATATACAGGGAAGCCAGCATTAATCGCTTGTGCCGATGAAACATTGATCGAACAATTAGTTAAAGAAGCTGGGGATATTTTTAAACTCCAAAATTATTTAGATATTAACATAGATGTCCGTTTAGCCAAATCACGCGACCAGTATTTATGCTTGAAACGTTTAGAAGAAGCGCAAAAAGATGGAGATAATGATTTCTTTTTAGAAGAAATTGAAGATCAAATTCCAGACTTCGTATACGGACATTCTTCTCTTCAAAAAATTTATCCGTATGGCGAACGAAGCCAATTTCCTGGTGTAAGTGATGCTGATTGGCAAAAAGTAAATTACCATCCAACACAACAATGTACAGTTTGTGATCTTCGAAATCGATGTGGTCAAACGATTCATCGTCAAAACTATCGTCAATCGACGGATCTAATCATTTGTTCGCATGAGTTTTTAATGGAGCATATTTGGACGAAAGAATCTCGCGTGCGAGAAGGACAAATGCCATTACTACCGGATGTATCGATGATTGTGTTAGATGAAGGGCATTTACTGGAGTATGCAGCACAAAAAGCGTTAACGTATGAAGTGCAAAGTGAAACGTTAGTTCGGTTACTAGAACGCGTCATGGTAGACGGCGTTCGTGAAAAAACATTGCATTTAATGGAAGTGTTACAAGAAACTCATGACCGTATTTTCGGCATTTTAAGAAAAAACAGCACCGAAGAAGAAAGCGAACGGATGAAAATCGACAAAACACCAGAACTTATGCAAGTTTGCAAACAAGCGATTCGTATTACAAACGATTTGCTTGAGGAATTTGTATTCGAGTCTGAGTTGTTTACGATACCTGAGTATGAACTTCGTATGGTAGAAGAATTTTTGGAGCAGTATGCATTCTCTTTACGTTTATTTACAGAAAAAGGGGACGGCGTAGAGTGGTTGGAGATTATTGATGGGCATGAAACACTTATTGTGATGCCACGTCTAGTAACAGATATTTTGCACGAAAAATTATTCACTTCCCAGTTACCAATCGTTTTTTCGTCTGCTACATTATCGATTGCAAAAGATTTTACGTATATTGCAGATTCTTTAGGAATTGAAAAGTTTCAATCATTCTCTGTAGAATCACCATTCGACTATGATGAAGTGATGAAAATATATGCACATAAGACAACTCAAGAAGATAAAGTGAAGCAAGTCGATGCATTATTAGAAAATAAGCAGCAAACGTTAGTATTATTTAAATCCAAAGCAGCGATGGAGCAATTCCGTAACCGTGCGGCAGACTTAAATGGTATAGTATTTGAAGGGGATCGTGAGCTCTCGACTATTGTTAAAGATTTTCAAAATGGCGATTTTACAACACTCTGTTCATACCATCTATGGGAAGGGCTTGATTTGCCGCAAGAAGCTTTAACGAGAGTCATTATTTATGATTTGCCATTCCCATTAGCAGATCCATTATTTGATGCGAAACGATCTTTTTCGAATGATCCATTTGAAGAAGTGGAATTACCGTTTATGCTGTTAAGATTGCAGCAAGGAATCGGGCGTTTAATCCGTACTTCAAGTGATCATGGGGAAATTCATCTTCTATTAAATGAAGAAGAAGCAAGACTAGAAAGTCGATTTACTGGGATATTACCTACAACAATCGATAGTGTATAACAAGGGGGATTAGAAATGACAGGCGAACAGCAATTTTTAGATTATGTGAAAAAAATTGGTGCATACAACGAAGCATTAGGGGTTTTATATTGGGATATGCGCACTGGGGCACCGAAAAAAGGCATTGATCAACGTTCGGAAGTAGTAGGGGTACTTGCTACAGATGTGTTTAACTTATCTACTTCAGATGAACTAAAAGGTTTATTGGACGGGATAGAATCGACGCTTGAACATGCGGACATTGTTACGAAACGAACATACGAAGAAGTAAAGAAAGAATATGATTTAAGTAAGAAGATTCCAGCAGAAGAATATAAAAAGTTTGTCATTCTTCAATCTAAATCTGAATCAGTTTGGGAAGAAGCAAAAGCTACAAATGATTGGGAAATGTTCATGCCTTACCTAAAAGAAATGGTCGCAACATTAAAGCAGTTTGTTAACTATTGGGGAGTAAAAGATGATAATCCGTACAATGTGTTGTTAGACCAATATGAACCTGGAATGACAACAGATGTGTTAGACAAAGTATTTGGTGAGTTAAGAAGCCGAATTGTTCCATTATTAAAGAAAATTGCAGAATCTCCAAACCAACCAAAAACAGATTTCTTATATAAGCATTTTGATAAAAAACAACAAGAAGCGTTTAGCTTAGACGTACTTAAACAATTAGGGTATGACTTTGATGCTGGTAGACTAGACGAAACCGTACATCCGTTCGCGACAGGTTTAAATCGTGGGGACGTGCGCATTACAACAAAATACGATGAGTCTGATTTCCGTTCGGCCGTTTTTGGAACGATTCATGAATGCGGCCATGCGATTTACGAACAAAACGTTGGTGAAGAATTGACAGGCACTCCTTTAGCTAGTGGAGCTTCCATGGGGATTCATGAGTCTCAATCCCTATTTTATGAAAATTTTGTAGGGAGAAATCCGAAGTTTTGGGAGCAAAACTATGAAAAGCTTCAAAGCTATTCACCTGACCAATTCGGAGATGTTACGATGGAAGAATTTTTACGAGCTATCAATGAAGTAAAGCCATCGCTTATCCGAATCGAGGCAGATGAATTGACGTATGCGCTGCATATTATGATTCGCTATGAAATAGAAAAAGGCTTGTTCAATGGTGACTTACAAGTAGAAGAATTACCAGAAATTTGGAATGCAAAATATGAGGAATATCTAGGTGTTCATCCTAAAAATGATGCGGAAGGTATTTTACAAGATGTCCACTGGGCTGGAGCTAGCTTCGGTTATTTCCCATCGTATGCACTCGGATATATGTACGCTTCCCAATTTAAAGCAGCTATGTTAAAAGACATCCCTAATTTTGATGAACTATTTGAAAAAGGCAATCTTTCTCCAATAAAAGATTGGCTTACACAAAATGTACATCAATACGGAGCGTTGAAAAAACCGTTAGAAATATTGAAAGATGCTACAGGAGAAGGGCTTAACGGCAATTACCTTGCAGACTATCTGGAAGAAAAGTATACGAAAATCTATCAACTATAATCGTCTGTCACTTAAGTGGAATAAAGTTCGATTATAAAGTAACAACATAAATTGAAGTCATTAAAAAAATCCTTTGTGTTTTGAAAACACACAAGGATTTTTTTGATGACTTTTTTTCACAAGGTGTGGATCTTTTAAAAACACTCCTAACAAACATTCTAAAATACTTTCTGCTATAAATACAGATCGAGAAGCATCCATGCTATTTATATAGATGATTGAACAGCATTTTAACTGATCAATCATCTTTTTTTTATTTATTATTTTCTTGGAAATTGATGGAGTCTTGATATTTTGTTGTTAAACTCCTTTTATAAAGATGAAAAGGAGTTATTAGATATGAATGATGAGTATATTTTGCAAACTAGACAGATGACTAAAAAATACAGGAAAGTCCACCAATAGCTAATGCGATGAACGCAACGTAAATATGAGCAAGCGCTAGTTTGCCATCTTTTTTATCTACTTTAACTAAATCTTTTGTTCTTTCAGATATAGTTGTCATTTTACTCAACCACCTTTAGCATTGACATCATGGACGAATGTCCAACCCCGCAATATTCGTTACATAATATTAAATATTCTCCTGCTTTATCCACTGTTGTTACGTATTCTGAAACATAACCAGGTTCCAGAATCATATTAATATTTGTTCCCGCTGCCTGAAAACCGTGTACTACATCTTTGGTTGTTGCAATAAACTTAACAGTAGACCCAAGTGGAACTCCAATTTCAGGGGGATTATAATAAAAAGCAGATGCAACAAACACTACTTCATAGTCCCAATCCTTTCCTTCTACTTGATGGACACCCGGATTATTAAATGGTGCAATTTCATCCACGCGTTCAGGATCTACATATACTTTCGCACTTGGTGGATGGGAACCATAATGGAAAGCACTAAAACCAACAATAACTAAAAATAAAACGAGTGAACTAATTCCAAATGTTAACCACGATTTTTCATATTTATGAAAATGCATAATTTCGAATCTCCTCTAAATCAAAATCGATCAATAAATAAATAAAATACCATGAACCATGTAACTAATATAAATGCACCGAGAAAACCGACTGAATAAAGCGTACCTTTTAAATCTGGATCTTTCTCGCGTTTCTTCGACATTTTATACACCTCCAATATTTGTGTTGTATAGTTATATCATAAATACATTTTTTTATAGAAGATGTGATAAAACTCACACTAAAGAACCGATTATGTGAATTAAATGTGAAGAATAATACCATTCTATTAAATCAGATACTTTAACAATATGAACATAGAATATTCTGTTATTTATTTTTTCGACAAAAAAAGGACTTCCTAATAGAAAGTCCTTCTTCGTTAGTTGCTATTCGTCAATGGTTAAAATGATCGTTAAATCGCCAACTTCAGCAATTTGAACAGGTAATTTGAACGCGTGTTGAAATCCGAATAATCTAGTCGTCCCAACTATAACCGTAGGGGGAGTAATATCAATTTCCACTTCATTTGCAGCTACGGACGTACATAAGTTGCCGGCAACCATGTTACCTAATTCTCCAGTAAAAGATTCGAGCATCTCTCCTTCTAAAGGCATTCCGAACATCGTTGCGCCGATCTGGGAAAAGCAATTAGAAGTTGAATCTATTATAATCCTACCTTTAATATCACCAATAATTCCTATTAATACACCCATTTCTTTTTGCTCAAAAGGTTGTTCCATTAGCGAAGGGGACTTTATATCCATTGAAAGAGGGATAACAGATTTTAACGATTGTATAGTTCCATTTAATATAGTTTGTATATGCTTTGAAGCACTCATTTTTTCCCCTCCAAAATCGTATATATAGTTCAATTTTAACATGAAATATAGTAAAAAAGAATAGAATAATGTAGAAAGTAGTGAAATAATGTGTTATTGTGTAAATGAGAATGAATTTCAAATGCATTGGAGAGGACGATTTACATGCTAGCCTTATTCATTGTTTGTACTGTTATTTTATTTACTGGATTAACCGCCTATGTGTTACGTTCCATAGCACCACTACCAAAATAATTTATAAAAATAAGACGAAATTTACCATTGGTAGAAAACTTAAATATAATAAGGTAAACATTTTAACATCGTTCGCATAATCGGAACGGTGTTTTTGAGCGTTTTTTTTAGGAAATGGAGAAGGGGGAAGAAGGAATTATATTTATATTAGTGAATATATACAGTGTACGCTTTCATTATTTAAAGGAGTTGGAGATTATGTGTGGAACTAGTAAGTAGACATATAGAAAGAGATGAAACTTTATCAAAATATCGTGGGTTCTTTTTAGTAAGCAAGTTAATATCGATAAAAATGAAGACCATATCAATAAGAGGGAGGTTTATTAATGGAAAATAGACTAACGTTATTAGATCATGTTCGATCAATAGCTCAACTTGGGCTACAATATGCAAATAATCCGTATGATGTTGAAAGGTATGAGTCGTTACTAATATTGGCTAGTAAAGAATACTCCGAAATTAGCGATATTAAGGAAAGCATCATTGTAGAAAAATTTAAAAATGAGCTTGGGCATGTAACACCGAAGGTTGGGGTAAATGGTGTTATTTTTTCTGAAGATAGAAAGATGCTTTTAGAACGTAGGGCAGATGATGGAACATGGGGGATAATAGGTGGATGGTGTGAAGCAGGTGAAAGTCCACAAGAATCGTTAAAAAGAGAATTTATAGAAGAAACAGGGCTAAATGTTAAAGTAAACGAACTCATTGATATATTTACAAGAAAGCCTGGAGATTTTGGACAACCGCATACTTCTTACCATCCACTGTTTATTTGTGAAATATTAGATGGGACTTTGAAAACATCTTTTGAGAGCTTGGAAATTGGATTTTTTCATTTTAATGAAGTGAAAAATTGGCATGGAGACCATTATGATATGGCCAAAAAGGCATATGCAACTCTGAAGTAGGACGGTTGTAATATTGATGGGGTAATCATTGTGCGTTACGAATGTTAAAGTGAGTACATAAAATTCAAAGACGATGTTGAAGGAGTAATGAGACAATGGACTATAGAGTAATTGATGAATTGAATGAAAACCAATTAGTAGAATTACATAACTTATTTAAAAACGAATGGTGGACACATAAGCGACAACTTTCACAAATTAGGAAGTTGGTAGACAATAGTAGCGTCGTGGTTGGCTTGATAAATGATGAAACCGGAGAATTAATTGGGTTTGCAAGGGTGATTTCAGATACGCTTTATAGAGCTTTTATATTTGATGTTATTACGAAAGAGAATTACAGAAATAATGGTGTAGGTACAATTTTGATGAAAAGTATTCTGGCACATCCTCTTGTAAGGGATGTAGAAAGAGTAGAACTTTACTGTCCAGATAGACTAGTGCCATATTACGAAAAGTTTGGTTTTTCAACAGATGTAAATGGAAGTAATTTAATGAGATATAAGTCATAATCACTTTTAGTCAAAAGTAAAGCGTACATTCAATTGTACGCTCTAGGTATTCTCTAACATTAATCACCTGGATGCAGATTATTTTGCATAAGTTTCTGTACTTTTCCAATCTGCTCCTTAGATGCGAGCTCCGTTTTATACCAGCCCTTTTTGTCCATTATATCAAAAAGCCTATAATGATTGGAGCTCGCATTTTCAAAACATTGCACATAAATTTCTCGTAACTCCTTATGTGTTGTCTCTAACATGGTGTTACTAATGCTCCGACAGCGTCCCTTTTCCAGTTCTAGACAAAGTTGCAACATTTCCCGATCTGTTAAGCCACGATCTGCAATATTATTTGGCATATGAATCATCCTTTTGCTGTTATTAAATGTTATTTGTTCGGTTGAAGTATTGGGAGAGTTTTGCAATTTTTAATTGGTGTCCCTCTGCCATATCCTCAAGTGTTTTTCTTAGTTCCTGGTCCTTACATTGTGTAGCGCACCAGTTCATCGTTTTTGCGATAATCTCTTCTGCACGGATTTCATCCTCTATAAATGCCAATTCCTTCATGGTTAGGACGGTCATCTTATTTCACCTCGCAAACTATATAATGTAAAGTTAGTATTGTTTGAAAAGAGTTATTTTATCCTGATTGTTTTATAGACCGAAGAAGATTCCCAAGATTACTTTTCTTCTGCTCTCGTCATGTTTTTAGCGTAAAAAATCTCATCCATTTCTGTTTTTAATTTCCTTGTAATGATTATTTTTTCTTCCTCCGTTAACTCGTCTTCTTTGTAGCCGAATAAGTAGTTATTTAAATCAAACTTCTTTAGTTTACACTTTGTATGAAAAATATTTTCCTGGTATACATTTACATCAATCATTTTATAATATTCTTGTAAGCTAACAGGAATATAATTTTGAATGGAATTAATGTCATGATCGATAAATAATTTATGACCCGTTACGTCTCTAGTAAAGCCACGTACACGATAATCCATTACCATAACATCTGTCTCAAATGAATGAATCAAATAATTCAACGCTTTCAAAGGAGAAATTTCACCACAAGTAGAAATATCAATATCTGCACGGAAAGTACTAATTCCTTCATCCGGGTGATACTCAGGATACGTATGGACAGTAATATGGCTTTTATCAAGATGACCCAATACTGTTTCGGGTAGCGGTCCAGGTGATTCTCTAAATGAATCCACTGGAGAATCATTAACAGGTCCTTCCGAAACTAAAATAGTTACACTTGCTCCTTGTGGCTCATAATCTTGCTTTGCGATATTTAAAATATTTGCCTCAATAATATCGGATACTTTAGTTAATATTTTCGTCAATCGATCCGCATTATATTGTTCATCGATATAGTCAATATAAGCCTCTCGATCTTCTTTTGTTCTTGTGTAGCAAATATCATACATGTTAAAACTTAAGGACTTGGTAAGGTTATTAAAGCCATGTAACTCAATTCTTTGCTTAGGAGTTAAACTCAAATTGAACTCATCTCTTTCATTTTAATTTCAGGCACAGTTGAACCGTTTATAATAAGTATGCGTTTAAACTAGTTATACATCCCCTGTAGCTTTATCTTTCCACAAACAACTTTTTCTGAAACATATTGCGCTGCTTTTTGAACACGTGCTAGAAAATCTAATCTGTCTATATAAATAGAGTCATTTTTTCGAACATTTTCTGCTATGATTAAATTATATTGTCGAAATATAAAGGAGAAGTTTTTCAAATGGTCAATTTAGCCGAATTACATAACATAAAAGAACAAAATGCATTACTAGCTACGTTATTTCATGAACATCAAGATGAGGAACGATATGCAAAGGCAAAGTTGTTTGCACAGAAATTAGAACAAGGGACATTCACAATAGCTTTTGCTGGGCATTTCTCCGCGGGAAAATCGAGTATGATTAATGCGCTTGTAGAAGAACAGCTCTTACCAACAAGTCCAATTCCTACTTCTGCCAATATCGTAACCGTTCAAAAAACAGCGGAAAACTATGCGCTAGTTCACTTTGTCGATCAAGCACCTGTCAGATTTTCAGGAGAATATGATATTGGTATAGTAAAAAAGTATTCCAAAGATGGCAGTCAAGTTTCTCAAATTGAAATCGGACACGAATCATCAGGATTACCTGCAGGCATTACCGTTATGGATACACCTGGAGTAGATTCTACTGATGATGCGCACCGAGTTTCAACTGAATCAGCGCTCCATTTAGCAGATATCGTGTTCTATGTGATGGATTATAATCATGTTCAATCAGAACTTAATTTCCAATTTACGAAGCAATTACTTCATTATAATGAAAACGTCTATTTAATCGTTAACCAAGTCGATAAACACCGGGAAGAGGAGCTATCATTTGAGGCGTTTAAACAATCAGTAGCAAATGCTTTTAAGGCTTGGTCAGTGGAGCCAAAAGATATATTTTTCACTTCATTGAAAGATAAAACGTTTGTACATAATGATTTTCCGAAAGTGCAGCAAATTGTGCAGCATTCCATCAATCATAAAGAAGAACTATTTATCACTTCTGCGAAAAGCACGATTCAGAAACTAGAAGATGAACATATGCAATTTCTAGAAGACGAAAAAGAAACATGCTTCGAAACATTCGAAGAAGAGCTAACAAAAGAAGAATGGGAAAATAAAGAAGAGTTGAAAAAACAATTAGAACTATCCGAAACACATGTTAAATTGCAAGATGCAAGTCTTTGGAAAACAGAATTTGAAGAAGGACGAAAATCGATTTTACAAAATGCGTCCGTTATGCCTTATGAAATGAGAGAAGCGCTTAAAATATATGCAGAAGCGATGCAAAGCTCATTTAAAGTCGGCTTTTTAAATAGTAAAAAGAAAACCGAAGAAGAAAGAGCAAATCGCTTGCAAACAGCTTATGAATTATTAGAAAAAATTGTAGACACGAATATAACTTCACATGTAAAACAGTGGATGAAGCATATGCTAAAAAACGTGTCGTTGCTCTCAGATGAAAAGGTACTAGAAATAGAGAATATAGATTTCCAACTACCATCATCCGTTATTAAAGAATCACTTCACGAAGGTGCAAATACAACAGGAGATGCAATTCTTCATTTCGCAAACCGAGTACAAGACGCGATCAATCGATTTTTCATGCGAGAGACAGATGGCTGGAAAGTGAATGTAGCAAAACAAATAAATGAGCATCCAATGGAAGAAAACGAAAAAGTGGAGCAGAAGATTCTTCAATTGAATAAAAAACTACTAGCCATTCATACAATCGAAGAAATGGAAGGAAAAATTCAAGCCTTTACAAAGGAAATCAAGGCACCTTCACTTGCTATTCGAAAGGAGCGGGATCTACTACTAATCGAATGGGAAAAAGAACGGAATGCGTTTGAAAATGCCATCACCGAATATGATCCAACAGAGCAAGAAATAGAAGAAAAGGTCGTACAAATAATAGAAGAAGAAAAACAGCGAGAAGTAGAAGATGTAGAAATCTCTCCGGAAGCTGTACTTGCAAGAGCAAATAAAATGGCAGAAGCAATTGAGCAACTTCCGGCATTTAAAGAAGCTTCAAATTATTTAAAAAGAAAAGCGCGTAGACTGGAACATCAACAGTTTACAATTGCGTTATTTGGAGCATTTAGTGCTGGGAAATCAAGTTTTTCGAATGCGTTAATGGGTGAACTTGTGTTGCCGGTATCCCCAAATCCGACAACTGCTACAATTAATAAAATTCATCCTATTTCAGAAAAACATCCACATAATACAGCAGATGTTACGCTGAAAACAAAGCAGCAATTATTAGAAGATGTTCAATTCGCCTATAGCATGCTTGGCGTGACTGTTTCTACCTTGAAGGAGGCATACGAAAAAGCACCAAGCGTGATAGAGCAATCGGTAACAGAAGAGGTACATAAATCGTTTATCGTCGCTTTTCATACAGGGTATGCACAATATGAAGTGAATCTTGGACAAACATTACGTGTAGATGCGGATGAATTTCGCCTTTTTGTTGCGGAAGAATCACGCAGCTGTTTTGTAGATTTTATTGATTTTTATTATGATTGTGAGTTAACAAGACTAGGCGTGACATTAGTCGATACACCGGGAGCAGACTCAATTAACGCACGCCATACTGGTGTTGCGTTTGACTATATTCGAAATGCAGACGCAGTACTATTTGTAACGTATTTCAATCACGCTTTTGCAAAAGCTGACCGAGAATTTTTAATCCAACTTGGACGAGTAAAGGATTCCTTTGAGTTAGATAAAATGTTCTTCGTAGTCAATGCAATCGATCTTGCCGCGAATGAGGAAGAAGAGGCACTTGTCAAAAATTATGTGCAAGGAGAGTTACAACGATTTGGCATCAGATTCCCTCGGGTATACGGCGTCTCTAGTTTGCAAGCGTTACATGAAAAACAAGCGAATGCTCCTTTACATGAAGGAATGTTCCAGTTCCAAGAATCGTTTTATCAATTTTTAGCGCATGATTTGAAACAAATGGCGGTAACAACATTAGATGAAGAAACGATGCGTCAACAAAAGAAATTGTATCAAATGATCGAACAAACAGAATTGAATTTGAAAAGGAAAGACGAAAGGTTAGGGGAATTACGTGCATTAGAACAAAATATACGTAAACGTTTCACAAATTCTAAATCGGCACTTATTGCAAAAGAAGCGAAGCAGGAGCTTGAAACATTGCTTTATTATTTGTTGCAACGAGTTTATTATCGTTTTAATGAGTTTTTTAAAGAAGCGTATAACCCTTCCTTATTTTCAAATCGGGCAGCGAATAGCGCTTTAGAAATCGCGTTGAAAGATATATTGAATATGTTGCGTTTTGATATCGAACAAGAGCTACGTGTAACCAACTTCCGTTTATTGCAATTCATTCAAAAACAGATAACGGAGCTAGAAAAAGAAGAAATGCGTGTATTGAAAGACTGGAATGCAAGCTTTACTTACACACCGCATGAATTCGAGAATCATGATTTGCTTGACTTTGAAGGACCATTCCAAACTATTCAAAAATATGAGCATGTAAAATCTTTGTATAAAAACAATAAATCCTTTTTCGAGAAAAACGACAAAGAAAAATTACGTGACTCGCTTTCCGAACAAACGAAAAGGGAAGCTGAAGCTTATTTGAGCGAGCAACAACTCCGACTTTTTAAGTGGGCAGAGCAATATGTGGATACAGAAGCGGAAGCAGTTCGTTTGAAATGGTTAAACGATTCAATTAGCCAACTAGATGCAGAGCGTGCACTATTAGAACAAGAAGAAATGCTAGCGAAGTGGAAAGAACTCTATGCCATCATTTCAAACTAAAGGGGCGAATAATATGACAAATGTTTTTATGAATTGGAAAGATCTACAGCCGGAGAAAGTGCGCTTCATTGATACTAGATTCGATTTGGCCAACAAAACGTCTGGTCGTGAGATGTATGATGAAGGTCATTTAGAAGGGGCGGTCTACTGGGATCTGGAACAAGATTTATCAGAAATGACAAGTAAGATGGGGCGTCATCCAATGATTTCAAAAGAGAAGATGACGAAGCTTTGTAGACAAGCAGGACTTCAACTCGAGGACGCTATTGTCGTTTATGATCAAGGAGCTTCCCCGTTTGCGTTAAGAGCATATTTTTTATTAGAATGGGCCGGATTTACGAATGTGCATGTATTGCGTGAAGGATATGAGGCAGTGAAGGGGTTATTCCGAATTTCGAAGGAACAACCAGAGATCTCTGTTTCCGATGTAGTACCAAATTGGGAAGATGCAATCTATATGGACGTGGACGATGTAAAGAAAGTGGTAGCAGGGGAGTCAGAGGGGCAACTTGTAGATGCTCGCGCAGCTTTTCGTTTCAAAGGAGAAAGTGAACCAATCGATTCCGTTGCCGGACATATTCCGACTGCGATTAATGTTGATTGGGAGCAGTTGAAGGAGGACGGCAAGTTTTTAGAAAAGGACTTACTAGTAGAAAAGTTGCAACATGTAACCGATATAAACAAGCCGGTTATTGCATACTGCGGAAGTGGTGTTACGGCAGCTCCTCTTTATGCATCTTTAAAAGAAGCAGGTTATTCGGATGTGAAATTATATGTAGGAAGTTACAGTGATTGGATTCGGGATAATGAAGTAGAACGAGGCTAAAGGTTTTAGCGCAAGTGAGGCTGGGACAGAAGTAGCCTCAATCAATGAAAAAAGTGAAATCGCGTGCGATTTCACTTTTTTCATTTTATTTTAAGATTATACGGACAAGA
>NZ_JBIWEX010000043.1:0-24874 GCF_044762745.1 Psychrobacillus sp. NPDC096426
GACCTTCTTCTCCCAGCCGTAGTATCCTATACCCGTTTTTCACATTTTCATTCTCTGTGGTGAAGCGCTGATTTTGCGCTTCATGGATGGCTAACGGGTGCTTTACTTCCAGAAGGAGTAAAGCCTTTTTTCTTATTGAACTAAAGAAGCAGTTTAGTTGAAAAGAAAAAATTTTAAGGAACACTAAAATGAGTTATTGAACTAATGAAAAGATGCGTTACTTTTATAATGGCATTTTTTCTTATTATTGTCCCTAATAATCCAAGTGTCTGCTAAAGCTGGATAACGAGGAATTGCGAGGAAGCAGCTCCTCGCGCTAGACATTATTTTGTAGAAAAGCTATATACTTTTTTATTCTAAAAAAAAGCACCTGACCGCAAATTAAATGCGGGTCAAGAGCTCTTTTATAGAATAACTAGTTGTCATTGTCATTATGCTTTAACTAATATTCCGCCTTCTTTTAGGTATTTTTGAATACCTTCAGATGCACGATACGAAAGTGCACCAAGTGTGCCAGTTGGATTGAAACAACTATTATGTGGGAATGCAGATGCCCCGACAACAAATACGTTTTCAGCTTCCCACATTTGTAGGTATGAGTTTAGAGCAGAGGTTGCTGGGTCAGCACCCATAATAACACCACCTGTGTTATGTGTGTTGGAATCTTTGTTTACGTTGAATGGAGCTTGTTCTTCATTTGTATCAATAATATCTGCACCAATTTCTTCTGCAATTTTACGCGTGATAGTTGACATGTATTTACCCATCGCACGGTCATTATCTGTATATTCATATGTCATACGTAATAATGGATATCCGTATTCGTCTTTAAATTCTGGGTCAAGATCTAGGTAATTTTCTTTATGTGGTAAAGAAGCACCTTGCGTTTTTACAGGGAAGTTTGAGTTAGCATATTTAATAGATTTTTCTTTAAACTCAGCACCCCAGTTTGGTGTTCCAGCTGGCACACGGTTTACTGCAATTGGACGGTCACCATATTGTGTTGAACGAATGCCAGCACCGTGTATGAAGTCTACTTCAGCATGGTCAAAATTATCCCCCATATATTCAGCTATCTCAATACCTAATGCACCAGCACCACCATATAAGTTAAACTCTTTGTCCTCGAAGAATAGTTGAGAACCTCCAGCAGTAATTTGGTAACAGTAGTTTTTACCGATTGTCCCTTTACCTGTTTTTGGATCGTAAGGAGTACCGATACCTGAGTTTAGAAGTAAACGAGAATTGTTGAATACATAACTTGCAACTACAACTACATCTGCAGGTTGCTCAAATTTTTCTCCAGTTAACATATCAACATAAATAACGCCGTTTGCTTTACCCCCATTTTTAGTTAATTCTAAAACATTAGAATGTGTACGAAGTTCTAGCTTACCTGTTTGTTTTGCAACCGGAATTACTGTTACAGCAGGGTCACCTTTAGCTCCATATTCACATCCGAAATTTTCACAATATGCACAGTATTGACATGCTGCACGAGAGATGCCATCTGGATTTGTATATGCTTCAGAAAGGTTTGCTGCAGGAATAACGAAAGATTTGTATCCTAAATTTGTTGCTGCTCTTTCAAATTCTTTCATTAATGGTGTTTTCACTAAAGGAGGCGTTGGGTATGGATTAGTCCGTTTCCCCCATAGTTCTACTGTTTCACCTGAAATACCAGCCATTTTTTCGAATGTATCGTAGTATGGTTCCATTTCATCATAAGTTATACCCCAGTCGTTAAGACCTTCCATCCAAGCAGGGATTTTTTCAATTCCGTAACGCTCGATTGTTTTTGTACGAATTTCGAAGTCATAAGGTAAGAAACGATAAGTTTGTCCATTCCAGTGACTACCTGCCCCACCAACTCCGTCACCTACTATGAATGTACCGTAGTGACGCATCGGTAAAGCTTTACCCGATACTGTATTTCTATATGTAATAGTTTCCTTAGAAAGATCCTGCATTAATTCTTGACGATGTTGGTAACGAAGTTCATCATGTCCCATTGTATAATCAGCTGTTGTCCGATCTTTACCGCGTTCTAATCCAACAACACTTATTCCTGCTTTTGTTAGTTCAGCTGAGACGATTCCACCAGCCCAACCCATCCCTACTACTACGACAGGTACTTTAGGTAATTTTGTAACCATTTATATGTCAGTCCCTTCTATTATTATTAATGTCCCATATGAGAATTTAAGCTTTGTGGTTCAAGTGCGATGAATTTCTCATCTTGTATTTCAACCACGTATTGCATACGAGATCCTGGATACTTACGCATACTCCAGCCTAGCATTTCATTATTGCCACCATACATTGGGTCTGCATATACACCCTCAATAGTTAATGTGCGTAGTAAACTGAAAAATTGAGAAGAAGAAACTTTTCCGTATAATTCAACTTTACCTTCACTAAAAGCAAGTAGAACTTCATCTTGTTGAGTAGCTTCTAACTCTTTAAAGTCAGCTTCATATTGTTCGTTACTATACGTGTTTAAGCTATCTAAACCAGCTAGAAATAAATCTTTACGAAGAATTTTCGTTTGTGGACCTTGGTTTTCTTCTGCTTTATAAAATGCACCTAAACGGTAATCTTTTACGTTAGAACCCCATGGACTAGCCAATTGGTGATCAATATAAATAGCAGCATTAAGTTCTTTGGCACCAGGGCCATTTGCATCTTCAGGGAAAATACGTTCCACTGCTGCTTGAGTAACTTGATATTGGTTGGGTGTGAAGAACATTAGAGCTACATTTGGATTAGCAGTAGTCGTTGCTGCGTGATTCTGAGTTTCTGTAGTAGTTGTTGTTGATTTATCATCTTTTATTAGAAGACTTCCTAAAGCTCCACCTAAGACAACTCCACCTACTGTCAAACCAGAATTTTTGATAAACGTACGTCTAGACGAACGTTTGTCTAAAACGGAGTTTTTCTTTTCTTGTTCTGACATAATAAAACCTCCTAAAAATTTAATAATTTCTATTTAACTAGTTAAATAAAAAATGTACAAATATTTCCTTATTTAATGCACAATAGAGCCCCAATTATAAACAATCGTATGAAGAACTGAAAAAACAAGTAATGAAGCTATAAAAATAGTATATTTTCTTCCTGTCCAACAAACAGCAATGATGGCTAAACCAATTCCAGAACCTAATAGTGCAAACCAAGGGAATGGACTATTATAAAAAAAGAGTAAAAGGGCAAAATCAGCTACGATAAAAAGGGCAAGTAGCACTTGATTGAGCATCCTCAATTCTTCTAAATTGTATTGTGTCATACTTATTCTCCTTTCTCGTCAATAATTCAAACTATTTAAAAAAGATAGTTTTGCATACAGAATCACTCTTTTTGCATGCAAAATAACATCCCTCATTTTACTACATTCTTTTATTATTTGTACACATAAAAATTATGAGAATATAATCATTAACTATTTCATGTCCATCAAATTAATTGTTATAAGGATTGTCTTAAAAGAAAAAGAATTAGTTATTCTTAATGACTGAGACCATATGTGGTTATTCCATTAAAGGTCGCATTTTCAGAGTTTGGATCTGCACTTTTTTTGTATAAAAGGGCGATTTTCTTAAACAAAACCTTTAAAGGAAATTGGAAATTTACAGTGAAGTTTAGAAGAGGTTGTCCATTTACATTATAGTTAGTAACCCAATGTTATGGGTTTAACTTTAAAATACGCAGTAATAATATTGATTATTTCGGAAAGCGAATATTTAACTAAAGCACCAGTTAGTTGAATAAGCACCTTCTCTTTTACTACACATTATCTACGAACTGTGAAGTATAATTCTAAATTCATTTGCTAATAATAACTTTACACAGAACCGAAAGCAGTCCTTAGGAAGCTCTATTGATTTTGCCAATCTAGGTTATGCTTTTTACTCTTGAATAATTACATGTACACTATCTGTAATGGGTTATGCTTCTAAAAAAGGAGAAAAATATGATTAAATTTGAATTAACAATAAACGAATTTTATGTGGAAACCCTTAATGACTTAGTTAGGCAGTTTAATGATCTTATTCCTGATCATTCCCCTCATTCATATTCATCTCAAGATATAATTGAGTTACTTATCATCCGCGAATATGTGAATAGTGAAATAAGACTAACTAGACCTTGAAAAAGGTCTTTTTTTGATAACGTCGCTTTATCGATGGCTGTACATTAATTATTGTTTACAACCCGAAAATGAATACTTTTCTTACTCTCACGCATAATAGTGTTGTTTGAAAAAATATTATTGATGATAAGGAGTTCAATTATGGGAATTTTAAATGGTAATTCAAAGGACAATCCGTTACATTACGGTGAAGTATTTGCATTATGGACTAATCTAGCTACAAACAACGGGTTAATAGCTGCATATCAAACCTTCGCTAATCACACTGGAGATAAAGATCTAGAAAAGATTATTGATGAATCGATTCAATGTATGAAAGACGAAAATAAACAGATTGAAGGAATATTAAAAATGGATGGTATAGGACTACCACCCGCACCACCAGAGCGTCCAGTTGCAAATCTAGAAGACATACCTGTTGGCGCACGATTTAACGATCCTGAAATCAGTGCTGCTCTCTCGCTGGATAGCGCGGCTGGTTTAGTCGCTTGTAGTCAGGCAATGGGACAATGCATAAGAGAAGATATTGCTATGATGTACGGCCAATTCCATTTGAACAAAGCACAATTAGGTGCAAAACTATTGCGACTAAACAAGGAGAAGGGTTGGCTTGTTCCACCACCACTACACTTAAATTCACCAGATAAAGAGTAATAATTCATTGGGCATTCTATATTTGAATGCCCTTATCACTTACTGTAATTATTTAGAGAACAATGGGAAATTCTAATAAAAAATGAGGAGTGATGAGATGAAAATATGGGTTAGCAGTGTCTTTCTTCTTTTTTCTTTATCTCAGCCAGTGTTTGCTGAACCTCTTTCTTCACCCAAGAGTGATTTAGCCATAGTTATTGATGATTTAGGTAATAATATGAAAGGAACGGAGGAGATGATTAAGCTTCCGGTAAAGCTGACCGTTGCAATTATGCCCTTTATGCCATCAACGAAAGAAGATGCGGAGCTCGCTAGCCA
This sequence comes from Psychrobacillus sp. NPDC096426, assembly GCF_044762745.1. Classification (NCBI taxonomy): domain Bacteria; kingdom Bacillati; phylum Bacillota; class Bacilli; order Caryophanales; family Bacillaceae; genus Psychrobacillus; species Psychrobacillus sp. NPDC096426. Next base: position 5,123 of record NZ_JBIWEX010000043.1, read on the forward strand.
ATATGGGCATGAAGTTATTATTCATTTACCAATGGAGCCGAAAAAAGGGAAGAAAAGTTGGCTTGGTCCAGGCGCAATTACTACAGATTTAAGCGATAAGGAAATACGTAAGCGTGTAGAGGCTGCAGTTAAAGATGTACCTCACGCTGTCGGAATGAATCATCATATGGGATCAAAAGCAACAGAGGATGAAAGAGTGATGAAAATTGTTCTCGAGGTGTGTAAGGAGAACGGGCTTTTTTACCTCGATAGCAAGACGACGGGAAAAAGTGTCGTCAGTAAACTGGCTAACGAAATGGACGTCTCTTTTTTGGAAAACAATTACTTTTTTGATAGTATATATACAACCCAACATATTACAGAACAAGCCAAAAAACTGGCGGGGAAATTAACCGAAAATGAACAGCTAGTTGCCATTGGTCATGTGGGGGTTTCTGGATCAATAATGGTTAATGTTTTAAAAGAATATATTCCCATATACGAAAAAAAGGCGAACATTGTTTCACTGTCAGAATTAATTCCAGAATATAAATTGATTGAATAAAGAACCGACTTAATAAGAGTAGGTTTACTGACGCTTAATTCCTTTGCGATCTGCTAATAAGGTACTTTTTCGCTCTCGATGTTGCTTTGAAAGTTTGATTAAAAACACCTTACAAACCCGTATTTTACGGTAAATAAGAAGAATCCATTTTGAAAAAAAGATTGATAAAATGGATTCTTCTTTAGCATTATTTAAGTTTCAGTTTTATAAAAAAGTTTGATCATTTTCTACCTTGATCTTAAACAATAGAGCCCGATTGTTGAAGAATGAATATTCTGTCATCTTACTTGTGGTAGGGTTCCGAAGTTATTTATGAGGTAAAAAGACATCGATTAGCTGAACTTTCCTATGTTTTTTCATGGTTTATTCCATAAATATAATAAGGATTGTTTCCACACTCTTAATGTGCAGAGTGTGGAAACAAAAGGTGCTGGTGGGTTTAATTATATGGGCTAGATTCCAATTTCAGTGGAATCTAGCCTATTTTATATTCATCTTCAACTGTTTCTTATTATAGTGATAGGTAAGCTTTTGAAGTTATCGCTAGCTTTTCCCCCACTTCACACCGTACGGGCGAGTTTCCCAGCATACGGCGTTCCAACTAATCTAATTCATTCAATTTTTATGTATATGCAAGATGTAATATTGAATCAGATTGTTTCGTTCAGACATTGCACACGCAATTTATTAAGCTTTTGAAGTTGCTTTGTATCTAATTTTAGTGCATTTAAGAGCACTTCTATTTTCTCATGATTTTTCATATGAATGAGGCGGTGAACAGACTCGTGCAATATCGTTAAATTCCCGTATGAATCATCTTTTGTGAGATGGTACGGTGTTTTATGATGACAATGCCAATCGTTCGGGCTTAATTCAATTCCTGTAACGGCACATTTTCCATATTGTGCAATAAATCTACTAATTCGATTGTCATTGTATTCAATGGAACGGCTCGGTATAAATTGTTTCATCACGTAAGTAAACGTTTGTTTATTAATCGCTCGTAAGCTTTGATGAACCTTCTCTCTACCTACGGTAGTATAGTTACAGATTGTTTGAGAAAAGTTTAGATTCACCTTACAACGTTGGGCATGAATTGGGACAAGCACCATTTCTTTTATTTTATAGAGCTTGCATTCATATCCGTTATATCTTTTCTGTAAGGATTTAGTGAAGTTCTGAAACGTTGCTTCTGTTCTCATTTCTTTTAAACGATTGTTTAATACTTTATTAAGACGATTGCTCAGCTCATTTAAGTCTTTCGTGATATGTGACGCTGCGGAGTAATAATTTTGAATGCCCATTATTACCATATTAAATTGCCAAACGTTTTCTACTGATTGATGTTTTTGTATTGCTTTTACTGATTGTTTTAGCTTTGTTTGTGCATTTTCAATTGCTTTCTTTGTCATATGTGAGCGAACAACATATAGCGTTCTTCTTTTTGTTCTTTTCAGGTGTGCTTTTAGACGAAAGCCGAGAAACTCTGATGAGTTTTTCTTTAGATTTACCACTTTCGATTTTTCCTCACTAATCTCAAGACGAAGTCTTGTTTGAAGAAAATCTTTCACTGCATAATGCATTTTAATCGCTTGTGAGCGAGTACGACAAAGGATTTTGAGGCAAGTAGACCACTGGATCCTCCCCAGTAGCCCCTCTCAGAACCGGACGTGAACCTCTCAGCTCATCCGGCTCCCATTATTCAGCCGTAGGCTTTATTCCTAGTTCCCAATGTTTGAAGAGCTTAGGATTCTGAATTGCAATCTTACCCATAAAATGTTCCGCCTTTTTCTTATGACGAGCAAGCTTTTTTATATTTCTTTCTTGCCCACATGATTAAGGCTTTATTAATATGCCTTAAACTAGAATACATTTCGGATTTGTAGAACTTCCCGTAGTAATTAATCCATCCTTGAACAGCAGAGTTAAACATCATGGATAAGTCAAAGAGTTCCTTATTTGCCTTCAATTGCAGTTTCCAACCTCTTACTTTTTGCCGAATTGATTTCTTAGATTTATTGCTGATAGCAGGAGTGAAATTTACAAAGTATTTTCCCCATCTGTTCTTCGACCGTCTCGGTCTGAACGTATACCCTAAAAAATCAAACGATATATTTTCATGTTCTTCTTTTCTATCTGCATCCCTACAATAAATAATTTTGGTTTTAGTTGGATGAAGTTCAAGTTTACATATATTCATTCTCTTGTTAAGGGATTCAAGCAACTTCTTTGCTTCATCCTCTGTCTTGCAGTGGATGACTGCGTCATCTGCATATCTAGCAAATGGATTGTTAGGATGATTGATTGCCATCCATTTATCAAACGTATAATGAAGAAATAAATTCGCTAGTACCGGACTGATGACTCCACCTTGCGGTGTGCCAGAGGTACGTTCTTTTATTCCTTCCCTCGTTAGAAACGGTGCTTTTAACCATCTTTTGATGTATACCTTTATCCACTCGACATTTGTATGCTTTTCTACCGCTCTCATTAACAAATCATGGTCTATATTATCGAATAAACCTTTGATATCGAATTCAAGTACCCAATTGTACTTCCAGCATCTTTTCCGAGTGATGTCTAACGCTTGAATGGCACTTTTCTTCGGTCTATATCCATAGGAATCTTCATGAAAGAATGGCTCTACCGAAGGTTCAAAATATAATTTCACTGTCATTTGTGCAATCCTGTCCGAAACAGTTGGAATTCCAAGTGTTCTTGTCCCCCCAGCTTTCTTTGGTATTTCTACCGCTTTAACAGCTGGAGGAAAATAACTGCCAGATGACATTCGGTTCCATATTTTATACAGATTATCTTTGAGATTTTCTTCAAACTCTGCTATGGATTGCTCATCAATTCCTGCTGACCCTTTGTTTGCTTTAACTCTTAGAAAAGCTTCATATACTACGTTTTTAGATATAACATACGGCTTTGTTTTATGCATAAGTTCCTCCCAGTTTGTTGGTTGACTTGTATATAAAACTGAATAATATAACCCCTTCGCTCCATCTCCGTTAGGGGATTTCATTGCTACTACGAGTTATTCCGCCCCTATACATGGCATTGGTACTCTGATTCTTGTGGGGCTTCCACTTGAAATCTCTCCCTTAACATCCATGTCGTAGGTTCCCACGTTCCACACAAAAGCCTGTATTAAGTTCACGCCGCCTTTATACCGGACACCGAACGGACAGTAAACAGGTTTCCTCCGAACTTATCCTGAGTTAACGACTCCCCCTCAGTTTTGATGACATCTCTACGCTTTCGATACTTCATCAGCGGTTCAATGGTTTTCGTCTCCTTAATACATACCTGACAGAGTCATGCTCTGCCTTTTCCCCTAACGCTCAATACCATAGCTTTTGACTACAGCACCTTAGGGCGGTTTGCAATCTCTACCTGTATAGCGATTGCGAGAGGCCTTCTCTCATCTTAAGTGCAGCATAGCTTACAAAGTATACTTTTCAAGCACACTTCGTTTGCTTTCGTGGCACACAGTCATCCGCATATCTCACAATATAGCAGTGTTTCAATTCGGTCTGTTTCAAGGCGTTATATCTACCCGTGCGTGATTGGTAGGACTTATTTGTTTCAAGACTTTCCCATTGATTACTGACCCACCAATCTAATTCATTTAGAACAATATTAGATAAAAGTGGTGACAAAATACCCCCTTGGGGTGTGCCTTTCGTTGGAAAACCTTCCCCAATGATTTCTGCCTTTAAAAGACGTGAAATAATGGATAACAGTGCCTTATCTCGAATGCCCAGTGACCACATTTGTTTTAATAATTTGGCATGTCTACATTGTCAAAAAAACCTTTTATGTCGACATCTACACAATGATATAAACACGCTCGATTAACGAGCGTTTCAAACCTAGCTTTCGCATGATGCGTATTGCGGTTTGGTCTAAAACCATAGCTATGTTTGTAAAATCTCGCCTCGCAAATCGGCTCAAGCACTTGTAAGATACACTGTTGGAACAACCTATCCCAAATCGTCGGAATACCTAAAGGTCGCGTTTTACCATTTGCCTTTGGGATATAGACCCGTCGAACTGCTTGCGGATTATAATATTCAAACATTTGTCGTATCTTCGATACGACCTCCAATACAGGAAGATGTTTTATATCTTCAATCGTTAATTCATCATATCCAGCGGTTTTACTACCAGTATTTCGTTTAATATTGCGATAAGCTAATCGAATATTTTCATCCGATTGCATTAGATCAAGTAATTCATAAAAATTTTGACCATTAACACTTTGAGCATATAAAGAATCAAAACAATATTGCATATCATAATACTCGTTGTGTCTCAGTTTCTTTCGTTTTAACAAGTCGGTGGCTCCCTTTGGAGCTGAACCTCTATTAGTCTTACAAGAACCTTATTAATCGTTGAAGAACTGTCTTGCATGGTGAATGAATCTTCCATTAGTCTAGTGGCTATCCCTCCACGTTCATTACACGCTTCCACGGTACTGTGCCACCACTTTCACTGATATGAAGAGAAGTTATATAATCGCTAGTCTCACGACTATTTTCCTTTTCACCGCTTCGCCAAGAGTAAGCTCTCCACGTTATCAGCTTACAACGTTGAGTTATATCTATTATAGAACAAACTTAGGTGCTTCCTATGAGCCTGTTAGCATTACATGTGCCTGTAACACAAGATGGATTTTTATATAGTTGATTCTTACTCATCCACAGCTAACCCTACGTTTAGTAGTAAATACATTTCTATATAATGTGCGTATAGACCCGTACATTCAGAAGTTCGTCAGCAATACAGTATTTTATTGCATTTACATTGCATTCTCACCTTATCTGTTCAAACCAAGCACCATGATTTACACCACCCCATCGGGTAGGATTTCGTCAGCCAAACTGTTACGGTAAATTCTCACGCCTATTAGCCGAGCTTATAACACGTTATTCCTTACTAAGTAACGTGCTATTCGACGCAGGTGGAGCCTTTCAGAGCGTTACCTCATCATTCGACTCCTCGACATAACCCTTCAGTTTTAGAAACCTAAAACTGCCTAACCTTTACCAAAATTGTGTAAACCACATTCCATTTGAGTTAGGAACATTTCGCACCAACTAAAGCACCCGTTAGCCATCCATGCAGCACAAAAAAATGCTGCACCACAGAGAATATAAATGAGTAGGAAGTGCCAATACTGATACTGACCTTAATCCAGTCAACCGTAATCCATAGACTTATTCACGCTCTCCTCTATTTTTAAACGATTAAGTAGGGGTCTTTTTAAGTATTGTCATTTTTCATTTCTTGAAGAACTAATTTTCATGGGAGTGCAAAAAGAACCCAAATTTATGAACAGTTATACCAGTCTGAAATTTTCCAACTCAAGTCTGTTTAACCAGTTATGAACTAATGCGTTAAATACATCGGTTTGTTCGATTTGTAGGTTGTGACCAGCCATATCAAGCACTGCTAAAGTTGCTCTTGGGTAATCTTCAATTAGCCGCCACGAATCTTGGTATCCGACTACATTGTCCTGACGCCCTGTGATAATTAGCGTGGGATACTCAAGTTTAGATGAAATATCGAAGGTAAAGCCATATCCATTTTGACGAATGTTGTTTAAGAATTCATAATTTGTTTGTTTAGAAGGAAGTAAAATTTCATTTCGAAACCTCTCCCATTCAGTTTGACCTTGCACTACCCCCATGGAGCAAAATTCATCAGCATCCTCTGGTGACAAATGTGATATCAAGTTGCTGTCTCTTTTTAGAACGGTCTGCTGTGGTACTATCCTTTCATAGAATTCAGGTATAGTCATTGGTGCCATCAGCAGTAATCCACGAACTGTGTCCTGCCGTGAACGGACTATGCCTCTGGCAATGTACCCGCCATATGAATTACCACAAATAATAAACGGTTGACCAGGGATAATCTCGTCCAAAAGACGCAATATCGCTTCTAAAATATCATCAGAGTTTTGAATAGATGGTTGTGACTTGGAATGCCCCATACCTGGTAAGTCTATGTATATTCTCTTCCATCCGCTTCGTTTCTCGAATAACGGTTCCATTGCATGTAACATCACTTGATGGTCAAGTGTCCAACCATGCAACATAACGATGGGATATCCTTCTCCAATTACTTTATGATAAATCGACATGTATTTGTTTCCCCTTTCCCTGTACCCAGATGTATCGACTGGACATTTAATCCTCACATACATATATTACAATTTTAACAAATTTCATTGTTCAACTAAACTGCCTCGTTAGCCATCCATGCTGCACCACAGAGAATGAAAATGGGTAGGAAGTGTCAATACTGATACTGACCTTAATCCAGTCAACCGTAATCCATAGACTTATTCACGCTCTCCTCTTTTTTTAAACGATTAAGTAGGGGTCTTCTTAAGTATTGTCATTTTTTATTTCTTGAAGAACTAATTTTCATGGGAGTTGAAGATTACAAACTCAGTTTCTTATAAATAACCTGAATATTTATTTAATAAATACCATGGGCGTCAACTGGTAATTGCCTAATGTGTTTAAGGAATTCCTTCATTTTTTTATCGTCATCCATTGGATATGTAAATAATAATTGTTCAGCAACATCTTTTGCTAACACTCTAAATAATTCACAAGCCACAAATATCGAAATCCAAAAATTCTTATAATTGTAGTCAGAGTAGGTTTTTTTATACATTTCCCAATAGTATTCAGGGAGGTATTGTTTAAAATACTTACCCATCTTGCCTGCTGAAACTTGGAAATCATATTTTATGCCAATCCACCAAGAAACCATCTCGTCTAATCTAACTCTTACTACCAACTCAAACATTTGTTTTGCATAGGGCAACTCATCACGCCATATTCCTTTTCCAACGTTCTGCAGACACCACCAAAAGTCATTACAACAATTCATAAAGAGAGGTTCTGATGGTTTCTTTACCCAATAATCCTTATCTGTAGGTTTAGGGATATTAGGAAGAATGTTGTCCTTATCCAATAAAGGAATCGTGAGTTTGTCCTTCGTATAGTTTTCAATCATAGCTTCTCTTGTTTCGATATGTAAGTCGATTCGATTACCATCTGTAAAGAGCATTAAATATCCATAAGACTTTTCAAAATCCAAATCTAACCCAATACATTTATCATTTTTATCGGGTTCTTGAATCATAATTAAATTTCCAAAAGAATCAATCCATTCCTCATCTTTTATGAAAGAGGCTGTTTCTGTGACTACATAAACAATATCATAATCTTGGAAAATATCCTTTGGAACATTAGAATTGGTTCTTGAACCATTCATATAAACAGCTCGAATACGTTCATCTTTTTGAGCTATGCCTACTATTAAATCAAACATCTCTTTTTCGTTTCTCAAGTGTTATTCCTCCTCGTAAGGATCTCCGATTAATATTTAATTCTATATAAACTGTGATGTTCCCTTTAAATTACAATACATTTCTTCTTTAATTAAACTGCTGCTTTAGTTCAATAAGAAATGCTACCCTTACAGGCAGCCACTTGTTTAACTAAAGCACCACGTTAGTTGAAGAAGAGTAAAAACATAAGTTTTTTTAAAAAAAGGTAACCGATACGTATATGAATTGGTTACCCTAAAGTAGATACTGCTATTGAAACGAAGTTTTTAACTTAAAGAGAAATATTCAATAATTGTTATGATAAAACTGCCTAGTAAAAATAATGAAAGACCCCAAGTAATGGGTGACTTTATAAAAAGAAATGGTTTTAAAGATTCCGTATCTTGCACATTTTTATATTCAACAGTGGCATCATATTCATTACTTTTTGGAGTAATAACAAAATAATAGAACCAAGCACCTCCAAATATAAAGAGTCCTCCTAAAAAGATAGTATCAATGAAAGCCCAACTCAAGATAATTGAAAGTAACCAAATTACAAGTGCCTCTATTACTACTGTAAATAACACTATTAAACCTTTATTCATCAACCACACCCCTTTTGTTCAATAATTAACATGTATTTACTTATTCAACACAATCGTAAAAATACCTTCTTGTTCAACTAAACGCACTCGTTAGTTTAAGTGAAAACATTCACAAACTAACCTCTCAATTCCACTTATTTTTTCTCTTTTCCATCACTTCTGCCAGTTGATGGGAATTTAGATTTTCTTCTTCTTGTAATTTTTCAACAATGTTATGATAATCCTCTTCATTTCGATTCTGACTTAATTTATAAGCCGCTTGTACTTCTTGCACTTTTATTTTAAAGCCAACAATCCCTTTTATTTGACTTTCTAATAGCTGAGGCGATAACTTATCCCATAATACTGGGTTTTCACGTTGCTTTTCATACTTCTCTAGCAACTCTGAAAGATCTTGTTTCAACTCTTCTTCACCTAATATACTTGCTTGGCCATATACATGTACTGCTTGGTAATTCCATGTGGGTACATTTTCATGCTCGTACCATGATGAAGAAATATAACCATGTGGTCCCTGAAATATGACTAGAACATCGTCACCTGTTTCAAATGTTCTCCATTGAGGATTCCCATATGCCATATGTCCAGTTAAATAATAATCCTCTCCATGTTTATGAAGCCCTAATGGAAGGTGGGAAGCAATGGGTTTCCCTTTTTTAGTTGTAACTATTGTAGCAAATGAGTTACTCTCCATAAATTCTATAATTTCATTGATATTTGTGACTTTAAAATATTTTGGAATATACATAACAGCGTTCTCCTTTTATATTAAAATGATTTACTGAAACCTTTAGAATAATTTACTGTAATATTCAGAAAAATTATTATGGACCTAGGAATAATACTTGCAAGCCTAGACCGATATAAAGCAGACCTAAAACTTTTTGCCCCCACCTATTTATTCCAGTCCCCCGCTTGATTAATTGTCCAATTGTTCCAGTAAAGATGGCTAAAATCGTTGTATAAATAACAGTTAATACAACAAAAATTATTCCTAAAGTTATAAATTGCGTTACGATTGTACCGCTCTCTGCATGGACGAATTGCGGAAATAAAGCTAAAAAGAAAAGTGCTGTTTTCGGATTCAAGGCTTCTACCAATATTCCATGCCTGTAAACTTTAAGTAATGACTCCTGTACAACATCAGGCATTTTTATTGATGATGCTTTTGCCAATAATGCCCGAATACCCATATATAACAAATACGCTGCTCCGGCGATTTTTAAAATATTAAAAGCAGCTGGAGAAGTCATAAGAATAGCTGAAAATCCAACAGCTGCTAATAACACATGAATGAAATCACCTGTTGCAATGCCTAGACCGGTTATAAAACCTGTTTTGGTTCCCTCATGAGCCGATCGAGTAATCATTAACAAGACAGCAGGACCCGGGATTAAAAACAATCCGAAGACAACCAGAATAAATGCACTCAACTCAGCAATATTTAACATCGAATCCCCCCTAATATTTTTCTGATTATTTTTAAAGTTTATGGATATCGGTTAGTCAACATAGTAATATAATAATTGACATTTAAAAAGGTACAATTTAAATAAAATAGACATGTCAGAGGCGATTTATAATGAAAAATATCATTTTTGCTTTAGACGATCACTCTTCTAAATACAAACAGATATATGAGCGATTTAAATTATTAATTGAGCATGGGGACCTACCGGAAAACGAACAATTACCTTCCATACGTCAACTGGCTGATTCCTTACAAGTCAGTCGCAATACGACATTAATGGCTTATGATCAGCTTGTGGCTGAAGGCTATATACGGGGAGAAGGAAGAAAAGGCTACTTTGTTAATGAATTAGAGCCTCATTTATTTCAGGAGGAAGTTATTTCTATTCCTAGCAAGCAAACTGAGCCGGTGACAACATTTTTCGTTGATTTTAAAGCAGGGGCAGTAGATCAAACAAACTTTCCTCTAAAAGCTTGGAGAAGAATTACTAACTCAGTACTAACCTTACAGGAGAGTTTTCTATACGGGGATCCTTTTGGTGAAATGTGTTTGCGTAAACAAATTGCTGTCTATTTACTCCAATCTCGAGGGGTAAAGTCAGATCCAAATGCAATTATCATTGGGAGCAGCACACAGCAAATGTTAATTAATCTTGGACAAATCCTAAAGGATGATTTCCCAAGCGTAATATTGGAGGACCCGGGGTATGATGGAGCAAAAGAGGCATTTCTATTCCATCGTTTTACACTTGAAACTTTACCAGTTGATGAAACAGGTGCTGAGTTTTCACAATTAGAAAATATGATGTCACGCTTAATTTATGTGACGCCTTCCCATCAAAGCCCAATAGGTATAAGCATGTCCATTCAACAAAGGCAAAAGCTCATTCAATGGGCTACCAAGAGAAAAGGATATATTATTGAAGACGATTATGATAGTGAATTTCGCTATACACAACAACCATTTCCGGCACTTGCTTCCATCGATTCCAAGAGAGTGATTTACCTAGGGAATTTCTCAAAGTCCTTTCTTCCGGGAATTCGTCTAAGTTATATGGTACTGCCACAATTTCTTCTAGAACTTTATATAAAACATTTTCAGTATTTTGAGAGTACTACTTCCCTTCTTAGCCAGCTTACAATGGTTAAATTTATGCAAGAGGGAGAATGGAACCGTCATATTAAACGGATGCGTCTTGTTTATAAGCGAAAAATGCAGTGTATAGTTTCAGAATTACAGAAACAATTCAAACAACATATTTCCATTATTGGGGAGCATTCTGGTTTGTACGTTTTAGTTAAGGTACATCTAAATCGTTCAGAAGAATGGTTAATCAAGCGTGCTTCCATTTATGGGGTTAAAGTGTATCCTACCTCCATCTATTTCATAGAAAATCACTCTGCGGAAGCAATTATTAAACTTGGATTCAGTAATCTTACCTTTGATGAAATTCAAAAAGGAGTAAAGCTTTTAAAAGAGGCTTGGGGAGGCTAATATTATTACTTTATGTCTTTTACTGAGTCTGTATTGGACACAGCACATTAACAAACTCTAGTACACTACCTAATTATCATAATAATAAAAAGCATTCAAAATATAGAATGCTTTTTATTTTTCTTATTCAACTAACCTGCCCCTTTAGCCATCCATGAAGCCCTGCTTCACCACAGTATATAGAAGAAAATTACGTTCTTCCATGGTAGTTGAAGAGACAACTAATTAAAAATTTCTCTTATCGTAATGCCACTAATTTTAAAGTCCTTATAATATAACAACCCACCAACATCAAACAGAAAGTATTTTATTTCATCATGACTTTTACTTTTTCTAATTGTCTGCAACCTATACGAAATAAGCATACCATTGAAAGTTTCATCTAACAGTTTAAATGCCCTAATGTATCTATCCTCCCCCCAAGTCCAATCCTTAGCAAGTCCAGCCAACAGGTCAATAACATCTTCAGTCATTGGTTCATTTGTTTCAATTCTTAGAATAAACTCTTTTCCCTTTTTATTTTCAAATAATGAAGGTGTATAGAAGTTTAAAACGCCAGTATATTCAAAATCCTTATCAGTCCAATAATCAAATCTATCGTTTGTCATTTATATTACCCCCGATGTAAACGTGCTTAAAAATAACCTTTCTACGCGGTATAGCCAATTTCCTTATTGAACTAACCTGCTTCTTTAGTTCAATAAGAAAAAAGGCTTTACTCCTTCTTGAAGTAAAGCATCCGTTAGTTTAAGTACATTTATTTACAAGCAGATAACTGACTTTACGATGAACCACATTAAATGGGTTATACTGCACAAACTAACGGTAAAGGAGAGATAATAAATGAAAAAAATATTGCCTTTAGTCACACTTATTGTTTCAATTGCCTTCTTGACTCTTTTTTCTTATTCTCACGTTCAGGCCAAAACCGTAACTAAAAATGAAATACAGCTGCGTGATGATGTGATTCTCGATTTGCTTTTTCTATCCACCGACAAAGCACTCGAAGAACATTTCGGCAAACCGAAGCAGTATTATTGCGGAAAAATTATCCAAATCGAAAAGAAGGTAGAACCCGCCTATTTTAATGTCACCGTGCAGCTAATAACATTTGAAGGTGCTCACGATTTCCCATTTGATTTGGTTACTATCACTTTTAGTAATAAAAATAGAATAGAGTGGCGGGCAATTGATATCAAAAGCAGAACGTTAAAACCAAACGAAATAACTAATATAACTAAGGGGTGCTAGTATGGATGGTGCAGGAATTCTTTGTGATAAAGACACTATTTCCTTTGATTATTGAACTAACCTGCTGCGTTAGTTTAAGTGAAAGTACGCACATATTGTTGTCATATTATAATGGGAAGTAGTGATTTATAATCTCCATAAGTCGCTTTGAATTCTCAGATGAAACATTTTCAGATAATCTTGCTCCAGCAATGATAGGAGCCCATTGGAAAACTTCAGACCTTAAAAGTCCACTCTTTTCACAATAAAGTCGCAAATACATATCGGCTAATTCAGACGAAAATTGGGAATATAAAAGATAGGTCCGATATATATCAGCACGAATATCTCCTGCACTCGAATCAACCCAATCTATAACTACCACTTTGTTATCTGTCATAATCAAATTAAATAAATGAAAGTCACCATGACAGAGCCTATTCTCGTATGTAAATGATCCCAATTTCTCTAATAAATAAGATTTTTGTCTTTTATCTAATGTATTTACAGACTCAATTTGACGGTGTAATTTATCATACATTGGTTCGATTGCATCTGGAATAATGCTATGAATTCGAAGTTGCATATCAACTGAAATGCTCATGTAATATTCTGCTTGTTCTTTGTCTCTTAGCATTAAATCTCCTAATGTTTCTCCATTAACATATTCCATTATGATTGCTTGATCTCCGTTTATCTTGGTAACCTCTAAAATCTTAGGTACAGGAAGTCCACATGAGTAGGCATATTTTTGTTTATTTGCTTCATTTATGGATTCCGTATCTGGCAAATAATCGTTATAAACTTTTACTATTTTGTTATCGGAAAGATAAATTTTCGCAGTATTTCCTCTTGCTATTGGATTACCTAAAATCATTGGATTCTCTCCCTATATTTTTAATTAACCTGCTTCATTAATACCGTTATAGTCCATCATTAACTTATAGTAAATCATAATTTCCACAATAAACCAAAATTAACTATTGGGTTTTATTCGTTAAATATAGAGTAAAATCCTTCCCAATAGATATGTATCCTCTGCAACTAAACTGCTGCGTTAGTTCAATAAGAAAAAACTACCATTACAGGCAGCCGCTTGCTTAACTAAAGCATCCGTTAGCCATCCATGCAGCACAAAAAATGCTGCACCACAGAGAATGAAAATGGGTAGGAAGTGTCAATACTGATACTGACCTTAATCCAGTCAACCGTAATCCATAGACTTATTTACGCTCTCCTCTTTTTTTTAACGATTAAGTAGGGGTCTTCTTAAGTATTGTCATTTTTCATTTCTTGAAGAACTAATTTTCATGGGAGTTGAACAGCTTGCATGTTAAAATTGATTCGTAGACAATTAGTTACTATCACTTAAAACAAGTGTAGCGAATGCAAAATTACTGTTATTAATTTTAGTTCTAATTAACAAACAATGTATAAGTTTTCCGTCTACTGCATAATCCACATATGTGCCAAAATTATGAGTTTGCTGGGATGGTAATTCAACGATTCCATTTTCTCCAACACTTAGGATGACTGGGGCGATATCATACTCGGAAATAATGTAACCTTTCTCATTTAAAATGTAATCATAAACCTCAAATTCATCTGCTTCAAAGTTTAACGATTCAATTTGTATGATTTCGCTATTACTTATGGAAGGTAACTCACTAAATTTTTTACCTACCATATAAGACCTGATTCTCTCTTCAATTTCTTCTTTTTCTTCGTTTTGCAAATCTCCATAAGAAATAGGGGTTAATTGTTCAGAAGCACTGGATATTCTAATTTCAGGTTCTTCTGTTCCTTGTTGACATGCAGTAAGAAGTATTATACTAAATATAAAAATAACCCATATTTTTGCTCTATTTTTCAATTTTTTACTCTCCTTTCTCATTGAATTAATTCATAATTTGATTTAATAAATCGAATGAAAAACTAGTAGAATTTTTCGTCCTATAACTACTTCTACGCAATTCCAATAAAACTTCTTATTGAACTAAAATGCGTCTTTGGTTCATAAGAAAAAAGGGCTTACCCCTTCTTGAAGTAAAGCACCCGTTAGCTTAATAACGAAAACTTAGATGATTCCTACAATTGATCCAAAATTGAACAGCAAAATAGGTAATAGATTCCAAATGATATGAAGAATAATTGGCACTGATAATCTATTGGTTAGATAATAACTATAAGAAAAGACGATTGATATCCAAAACAGGTGTGGAAAACTAAGTATAGAGAAATGCCAACTAGAGAAAAGGAAAGAGGTTAAAATAATACTAATAAAAATATTAAATTTCTTCGAAAAGACGTGAAGTATCATCCTTCTGAATACTAACTCTTCTACTAATGGCCCTAAAAGTACTATTGGAATAAACATATAAGGTGAAGTATTTATATCATTAGCCGTAATATTTTCATTTGGCGTGTCAAAAAAAGATTTTACAAACGTGATAATCATTATTCCAGCAAAAGCGAAGAAAAAGCTCATGCATATCACTAATATAGTTTTTTTTACTGAGGATTTCTCTTTTTCAAATACTTTTAATTTTAAATCTTCTTTCAATAGATAAATGATCGTAATCAATAGTAAAGGAAAGATTATGTAACTTAAAACCTCAAGCAACCGGGTATTTAAATTAAAAATATAAACCATTAAATCTAATAAGAGCAGTGAACAAAAATAAATCAATAATGCATACCCAAAGTTTTTTTTCACTATATCCCCTCATACTTTATTAATTGAAGATTTTTTTCTTGAACTAAGTTCCAACGTTAGTTGAACAAAAATTTAACTATTTACACGTTATTAAGCATAAGAATGTAGGCCAGCTATAACTAAATTAACAAAAACTTGATTGAAGACAATAATGCCAAATCCTGCTATTGCCATCCAAGCACTCTTTTCCCCAACCCAATTTTTACTGATTCGAAGATGTAGGAATGTAGCATAAAAAAGGAACGTTATCAGAGCCCACACTTCCTTAGGATCCCAACCCCAAAATCTTCCCCACGCTATATGTGCCCAAATCATCGCAAAAATTAATCCACCGAGAGCAAATAAAGGAAATCCAATAACAACAGCACGATACGTAATCTCATCCATTAATCCAGTGTTCACTTTCTTTGTAAGTGGCTTTAAAAGCGAAATGATTCTTTTGCGTGTAACAAGTCGAATAATTAAATATAGTACTGTTCCTACTAGGAATGACCAAACAATAGTATTTAGTTTTTTGGCATTTACCCAAAGAGGAACGTCAGTAAGTCCTTCTTGTTCTGCAATTAAATTTGACGGAACTACTATTATTGGTAAATTATATTCCAAAGTTTCTTGAATTGAGTTACTATCTTCAAACGAAATTGTTTTTTTGTAATCCATAGAACTAAATATGCCTGTAATTATAATAAATCCAAATACTGTAACTAAAAAGTACATAACTACTTCTAAAAAGAATGCTCGTACACTTTTTTCACCTAGACCAATTACTTTTAAAAGATAAATTATACCGGTAACAAAAGAAATGGATAATACCGCACTTGAAAATGCTACAGTTAGCACATGAATAGTTAGCCACTCACTTTGTAAAGCAGGTATTAAAGGTGTTACATCACTCGAAAATGTATTTGCAAAGCCTAAAGTTAATAGCACGACCGGTAGAGTAAAAAGACCAATAATGGTTTGGCGATATAAGAAGTACAAAATGAGAGAACTTGCAATAAGCATAATGCCGAAGAAAGTCATAAATTCATATAAGTTACTTACTGGTGCATGACCAATTACATACCACCTTGATATGAAATAGAAAATTTGAAATACAAAGCCAATCAGTGTCAAGATTGTTCCTGTTAAAGCAAAAATATTCGATTTTGATTTAATAGACAAACCAAAAGGCAAAATAGCAATTAGATAAATTATAAAAGATATATATAAAGCATTGCTACTTAGAGTCATTATAGTAGTGGAAGTCAATAGAACACCCTCTTTTCATTAAATTGCATGTATAAGTTGTCAGAATATATATAATTATAACACTCTCTAATAAAAATGGTTACTAACATCTAAATTTGTATTTATTACAATATAAGGATGCTAATTTGCTCTCCACCTCCTTTTTAATGTTGTTGTTCTACCCTTCAATAATATTCCTTCTTCAACTAAACTGCTGCGTTAGTTCAATAAGAAAAAAGGCTTTACTCCTTCTTGAAGTAAAGCACCCGGTAGTTGAATAAGATAATAAAAAATATTAATTAATATTGGCGGCCAATAAATACATTATTTCATAACTCTCTCTAATATCTTACTAACAAATTTAGTTTTACCCTCGGTGTAAGTTGCTCTGTTGGTTCTCCACTTTTGCATTTCTTTTTTTAAAAAACAACCTTCTCAAATAGTAAAGGCAGTTACGTTTCTCTAAACCACAATTCGAGGACAAGTTCCTGTTGTTAAGGGCTAAATATTTGGCGTAATGAATCGTATTTTTTGCTACGTCTAGTTCACTATTAAATATTATTGGGATTCCAGGCCGCCAATTTACTTCAAATAACCACAATTTTTGGTTTTCATCGATTCCAACGTCGATTCCTAATTCATCGAGTGGTAAACCATCGTATAACGAATCAAAATGGGTAGAAAAGCTTAATGAAAAATGCTCAAGTGTTCTTTTGACATTGAACCAGTCATCATTAAACTCTTTTTGTAGAAAACTATTAAAATAAGCAGTATAACCGCCACTACCTAAATTTGATGTAATGCTTCCAAAAGATCCTATACGGGGGTATATCGATGTTATGACCCATTTGCCTTCTCCATTTTTTTGAACATGCAAACGGTAGTCGGATACATGGCCTGATTTTATCTGACATGAAATAAACCTTTGAACTATATATGCTTGTTCCTGAATTTTAAGTAATACTAAGTCTAGCAGCTCTTCTTTCGTATAAATTGAGATTTTGCCTGCGTCATTGATTTTGAATTTATAACCTTCTTTTTCAATTAAGAGGACGCTCTCGCCTTGGTGTCCAGAAATAGGTTTCATAATGATTTTTGGATATAGATTAATCATGTCCAGTAAATCTTGGACATTAGATAATTCGATTGTAGGAATCAGGTATTGTTTAAAATCCTCGCCTTTCTTAATCCTGTTATAGACACTCAATTTATCTCCTATTGAATGACTTGTAAATGGAATTATATCAAATAAATAGTCGACGGTTCGTTCTCCTTTTTCACTTAAAGGACTACTTGCATTATAAATGACGTCTGGAAAGGGGTATTCCTTGTCAATCCACACACCATCTTCATAATATTTCCCAGTAATTTTTTGGTTTTCAATATCAACTTTACCTGGTGTAAAATAAAAAAACTCCACACCTTCAGATTTAGCCACAACGGAATAGGCATAGGACTTCTTTACTTTCTCGGGATCTGCCCTATGATGCAGCATTCCAATTAAGATTTTACCGCAGCCAGCTTCATTTCCATAACTCATATATTCCCCTCCAACTTTGAGATTAATCAATGCTAGATTGCATCTTTAATAGTATGTTATGTCATAAACTTGGATGGTCTTGGACTATCGTGTTAAAAATTTAGAAATAGTTTGCACATTTAATAGAAGCGATTGAAATGCATAATAAAGGGCAGATTGTTGAGTCTGCCCTTTATCCTTGTTATTTTTTTGAAATATCACTTATCGTAATTGAATTAAACTCTTGTTTTCTTATTAGCTCTCCAAAGGCGTTTAATATAAGTTGCCTAGTTCGTATAACACGTGCATCTTGTGGATTTAAATAATTTCTCAATAAATGAAACTTCCTTCCTACGTATATGCTATTTTTAACAACTCTTAGATACAAGATCACAAACTTATTATAACAACCGCTCAATTGCTTGATAATAATTTCTTATGGTTAATCATTAAAATTTCATTATTTACTTATACCCCACTTCAGCTACAGTAAGAGTATGGGTCGTTCATAAAAAGTAAAATGAGTTAAATAGCAATTAATAAAGGAGGAGAGGGAAAGAATGGATATAAAAAAAGATGTTCAAAAGCAATTTAGCCGTAGTGCAGAACTATATGTAAATAGTAAAAGACACAGTAAAGGAGAGGACCTGAACAAAATGGTCGAAATGGCTCTTCCAACGGGAATTGAGGAGGTGCTTGACATAGCGACAGGAGGGGGACATATGGCAAATGCCCTCGCCACTTTTGTGCGAAAGGTAACCGCTATGGATTTGACCCCGGAAATGTTATCCGCTGCGGAGCAGTTTATAAAAGGTAACGGACATTCCAACGTTGTATTTGTTGAAGGTGATGCTGAAAAACTACCCTTTTCCGACAACACATTTGATGTAATTACTTGCCGTATTGCCCCCCATCACTTTCCAAACATTGAAGACTTTATTAGTGAATCCTACAGAGTATTAAAGCATGGCGGACAATTCTTATTGGATGATAACATTGCCCCTGAGCTCGATGAATTTGATGAATTTTATAATAGTGTCGAGAAGATGAGAGACTATAGTCATTATCGAGCATGGAAAAAAACCGAGTGGCTCCAAATGTTGGAGTTAAATGGATTTGAAATACAAGAATTGCATCGGTTTGAAAAACAGTTTGAGTTTGTGAGTTGGTGTGAACGGATGCATTTGTCCGACATAGAGAAAGGGGCTTTAAACGAATTTATACTAAAGGCTTCTGAGAAGGTGAAAAATAAATTTCGCATCCTGGTAAATAATTATCAAATCACATCATTTTTGGGCGAATCTATTTTATTAAAGGCAACAAAACCATAAAACCTTAGTGCCGAACAACCAAGAAACAATAATTAAAGTAATTGATTCAATTTGTTGAATAAGGAAAAGGGCTTTACTCCTTCTTGAAGTAAAGCACCCGTTAGCCATCCATGAAGCGCAAAATCAGCGCTTCACCACAGAGAATGAAAATGGTGAAAAACCGTCTATACTGATTCTACGGCTGGGAGAAGAAGGTCGATGAACTATGGTGCCATAGAGCCCTTCCGTTAGTCTGACTCCAACGACCACGGTGCA
>NZ_JBIWEX010000044.1:0-16142 GCF_044762745.1 Psychrobacillus sp. NPDC096426
GATCAAACTCTCCATAATAGAGAACTTAAAAAGCTCATTTTGTTTTGCTGGCATCATCATTAAATGATGTCAAAATTGTTTTGCTATCGGACTAATCAAGTTAGTCTATCAAGCTATATGTCTTAACGTTTTGCATGTTCAGTTTTCAATGTTCATGTTGTCTGCCTTTTTGTTTACCTCTTGGCGACTTCTACTATATTACTCTCTTCACTAGAATAAGTCAACACTTTTTATGAAGTTTTTTAAAGTAATATAGAAATAGCTACAACAGAAGCTACTCCCGGTACTCCTAGAACCGCCACTACAGCACCCGTGAACAGATTAATAGGGATTGTATAACCAGCTAAACCTAAAAGTAAATGCATACCGAATAATAAGAGAACGGACAAACCTAAACGAAATAAAATGATAGATATCCCTTCTATTATTCCAGAAAAAGATTTTCTAAACATAAGAAGTAATAGTAGTACTAGCGAACCTCCAATGATAATTAACTTCATGAATATCATCCTCTCATAAAATCACTATCTATTACTGTATGAAGCTAGTACTACTATTATACTTATTTTAAAATCACATTTCGGATCTTCGCCTCTTTATATAGATAGAAATGAATACTCTCTGCGATTTTTCTTTTCGCCATCGCCTCTAGATCATAGTCATTCAAATAATCTTCTATCAGTTGAGCCTGTTGCCAATCTTCTTTCGTTTCTTTCATTAACTTTACAAATTGCTCATCAAATTCTTTTTTTAACTTTGCTCTTTGAAAAAACATCGTACTACAACATCCCCCTTACAACTCTCGACGCCCCTCTAATGCTTTGGATAAAGTTACTTCATCCGCATACTCTAAGTCTCCGCCTACAGGTAAACCATGTGCAATTCTTGTTGTCTTAATACCAGAAGGCTTTACGAGACGAGAAATATACATCGCTGTTGCTTCTCCTTCTATTGTAGGGTTAGTTGCTAATATCAATTCTTCCACTTGTGTATCCTGCAATCTCTTTAAAAGGGATGGTACATTAATGTCTTCTGGACCAATTCCATCCATTGGCGATATAGCACCATGGAGCACGTGATATAAACCATTATAGTCTCTCATTTTCTCCATCGCTATGACATCCTTTGTATCTTGGACGACACAAATCATTGATAAATCACGCTGTTGATCTTGACAGATATGACACGGATCGATATCCGTAATATGGCCACAAACTGAGCAATACGTTAAATTTCGCTTAGCATCAACTAGTGCTTTAGCGAAATCTAGAACAGTATCTTCTTTCATTGTTAATACAAAAAATGCCAGACGGGCCGCTGTTTTCGGCCCGATTCCTGGCAATTTCATAAAACTATCTATTAGTTTCGATATTGGTTCAGGATAATGCATCTTTTTTCCTCCTAGAACATACCAGGAAGGTTCAATCCTTTCGTGAATTGACCCATTGTGGCATTCGATGTTTCTTCTGCTTTTTTCATTGCCTCATTTGTTGCAATTACTATTAAATCTTGAAGCATTTCGATATCTTCTGGGTCTACAACAGTTGGATCAAGTTCTACTTCCAGTACTTCTTTATGTCCTGAAACAACGACTTTGACCATTCCGCCACCAGCTACAGCTTCGAAACGTTGAGTTCCTAGTTCCTCTTGTGCCTCTGCCATTTTCTTTTGCATTTTTTGCATTTGCTTCATCATACCTTGCATATTTCCCATTCCACGCATTATTAATTTCCTCCTTAGTCATCATGTACTTCTACAAATTCTTTTCCAAACAATTTTTCTGCTTCTACGATTAAAGGATCTTCCGAGATTTCTTCCATGCCTTGTAGAAGCTCCATTGCTTCCGTAGGTTCAGAAGAAGTATCTTCCGCACTCCCTGCGTCAGCTTGCTTCAAACCATTCTGACGTATAAAATCTTCCCTGATTTTTAACCAATTTTCTTCAGGCACATATACAACTTCATATATTGTACCAGTCAAGTTTGCAATTAACTGAGGAAAAGAAGATGAAAAGGTCTTATTTTCCATGGCCATTTGACAATGAATTTCATATTTAAATTTTAACACAAATGCACTAGAAGATGCTGCTACTGGTTCAGCATCATTTAATAATGCAGCATGTGATTTTTGAAGCTGTTGCAAAATAGTAGCCCATTGGGATTTGATCGTTTGGATATCTGTCTTAGTTGCCGTTTTTAAAATTTCTTGTATACGACCACTCGACACTTTCACACCGCTATTTGACTTTTGTCTTTGTCTTTTTGGTTGTTCTTGTGCCCCAGCATTAGCTTGTGGTATTATACCTTGGTTAATTTGCTGTTGCAGTTGGTGTAGCTGACTTTCAAGTGTTTTTACTTTCATCTCAAGTTCCGTGTTACTCTCGGCGGCTACCATATTCCCTCTTGGAACTTGCGCTAAACGAATAATCGCAGTTTCTAAATATACTTTCGCATGATTTGAAAAACGCATTTCCTGTTGAGTATTCGTTAATATAGAGATACTTTTATACAAAGTATCTTCCGCAAATTTGGATGCCAACTCATGAAACATAGCGTCCCCTGTTGCTATTTCCAATAACTCTGTTTGTTCCGGTGCAACAAGCAATACAAGTAAATCACGATAAAAGGTAATAAAGTCCTCTGTTAATCGAACAGGATCTTTCCCATCATCTATTAACTGTTCCACACAACTTAGTG
Organism: Psychrobacillus sp. NPDC096426; assembly: GCF_044762745.1. Classification (NCBI taxonomy): domain Bacteria; kingdom Bacillati; phylum Bacillota; class Bacilli; order Caryophanales; family Bacillaceae; genus Psychrobacillus; species Psychrobacillus sp. NPDC096426. The sequence continues at coordinate 2,696 of NZ_JBIWEX010000044.1, forward strand.
CCTTCGCAACATCCTTCTCAATTAATGCATCTGCTAGTCGAAAGAATACGTCCTGTCCAATAGACCCAGTTACTAATAATGCATCCGCTAGTGTCATTTTCTCTCCACTAAACGACACTACTTGATCTAGCATACTTAGTGCATCACGCATACCGCCAGCTGCTGCTTGAGCAATAACCTTTAACACATTTTCATCGTATTCTATATTAGCATCAGTCAATACTTCTTTCATTCGTGAAACGATATCGGATGAAGTAATTCTTTTAAAATCGAATCGCTGGCATCTTGATATAATCGTTAATGGAATTTTATGTGGTTCAGTCGTTGCTAAGATAAATACAGCATGGGCTGGTGGTTCCTCTAATGTTTTTAATAAAGCATTAAATGCGCTTGTAGACAGCATATGCACTTCGTCAATAATATACACTTTGTAACGAGCATTTGAAGGAGCAAAACGAACTTTTTCAATAATTTCTCGCATTTCCTCTACACGGGAGTTAGAAGCTGCATCAAACTCAATCACATCTGTATTAGACCCTTCTGTAATACTTTTACAAGTTTCGCATATATTACACGGCTCTTTTGCTGGTCCATTTTCACAGTTTAAGGCTTTGGCGAAAATTTTTGCCGCACTCGTTTTTCCTGTACCGCGCGGACCTGAGAATAAATACGCATGTGTCGTTTTATTGTAAAGGAGGGCATTTTGGAGAGTTTGCTTAATATGTGATTGACCTGACATTTCCGCAAATGACTGAGGCCTGTAAGCGCGGTAAAAAGCTTGATACGACAACAAATTCCCCTCCTTCTCATTGTTAAGTAGATAATGACTTTATTATACCATAAAGCGTTGGTTGCTTCGCCTAATATAGTACAAAATTAATAAGCAAATAAAAAAATACCCTTATAAAGCATATTTCGCATAATAGAGATAATGCGTCGTAAGAAAGCTCTATTAAGTGTCCTCTGGGATTTCCGCTGCGGTCACTACGACGCATTACCCCCAAAACATACCATAACAGTACTACTAGAAGTTATTTGCATTCCATCCCCTTATAATCTCCATAAATAAAAAAACTCATTTGCCTAGTAGACAAATGAGTTGATCAGTTAATTTAATGCCGTGCACCTTCCTTCGCTTGAAACACATAAGCGGCACCCTTGTCGTTAACTCGGCTTAGGCTACCCCGCGGCACATGAGAAAACACCACTTAATGCTGCTTCCTTCCGGACCTGACATGGTTCATGGGCACTCATTGCGCAGGACCCAAACGTCAACATCACGTGCAAGTACCAGACCCTACATGTATTCAACCTCAGAGAAGGAGTTCAGTCTCGCTAGAGCGGATTGCGAGTTACAAGACACCGCTACCTTCCCACCTAGCACGGCATTTACTATTATACTTTTTTAAAAGAGAAAAATCAATGGAAACGAATATTTTTATTCATGATGCCTTGTTATCTTAATCATTGAATAACTAATTATATTTTTTATAAAAAATATAATTAAATATATTGACTTTGTTTTTCAACCATGATAAATTAGTTCTTGTACTTCGGAGGAATACCCAAGTCTGGCTGAAGGGATCGGTCTTGAAAACCGACAGGCGGGTCATACCGCGCGGGGGTTCGAATCCCTCTTCCTCCTCCATTTTAAATACACACACGCATAAATTTGAGATTGAATTCGTTGCATTGGTAACGAATTTTTCTTTCGAAATATTGTTCAGAAAATTAAATATCTTATTTACATATTAAAACCTCCCACCTATAATCGGCGGGAGGTTTTATTTTAGTTACGCAATATTGCAGTTTGCTCCATAAAATGACCAATTCTCGCAACAATCTTCTCAATGTTTTGAGGATTTTCTACAATGTCATAATCGTTTATATTTAATCGGAGCACAGGACATCCATTGAAAGAATCTATCCATTTCTCATAACGCCCATGCATTTCTTCCCAATACGAAATAGGTGTTTGTTGCTCCATTTGGCGTCCTCTATCATGAATCCGATCAATAATATCTTCTAAAGAACCTTCTAAATAGATTAACAAATTCGGATGTGGGAAATACGGGGTCATGACCATTGCTTCAAACAAACTTGTATACGTTTCGTGGTCTACTGGATCCATCGTTCCTTTTTCCTTATGCATTTGCGCAAATATGCCAGTGTCTTCATAAATGGAACGATCTTGAATAAATCCTCCACCGTATTCAAACATTCTTTTTTGTTCTTTAAAGCGCTCCGCTAAAAAGTAAATTTGTAAATGAAAACTCCACTTGGAAAAATCCTCATAAAAGCGATCTAAATATGGGTTCGCATCTACTTTCTCAAATGAGGTTTTAAAATGAAGTGCATCCGCAAGCGCTTTTGTCATTGTAGATTTTCCTACACCAACAGTTCCTGCAATTGTAATAACTGCATTAGAGGGGATACCATACTTCTCTCTTAAATTCATACTATAAACTCCTTCTATGCAATGTTGCATCTACTTGATCTAATATTGTTTGTAAATCTTGGCCATTTTGAACAAAATCCATTTTGTCTCCATCTAACCTTAATACAGGAACGTTTGGATGTTTTTTTTCAAAGTCATCGATAAACATACGATAATCTGACGAAAGTTGCTGTAAATAATCTGGACTTATCTTCTTTTCAAAGTCCCTTCCTCGCATATTAATACGATTAAGAAGGACGTCTAAACTTGCATCAAGATAAATAACCATATTAGGAATAGGCATATCTTGCGTTAAAATTTGATAAATAGATTCATATTTCTCATATTCTACTTCATTTAACGAACGTTTAGCGAAAATTAGATTTTTAAAAATATGGTAATCCGCTATAACTCCTTTATCTTTCGATAGATACTTTTTCTCTATATCACTTAATTGTTTATAACGATTACATAAAAAAAACATTTCCGTTTGGAAACTCCACTCGGCAATATCATCGTAAAATTTATTCAAAAAAGGATTTTCATCCACAATTTCTTTTAACAATTCAAATTGATACGTTTGTGCAATTATCTTTGCTAACGAGGTCTTTCCAACACCTATGGGACCTTCAACCGTAATAAATGGAATGGACATAATTTTACCCTCACTCTAATATTTCAAATCGTGCCCTTTATTTTAACATAGCTTGAAAATAAAAAATAGAATATAGTTGCCTTTCCAAAAGAAAGACAACTATACTCTATTTTTTTTCACCCGAAACATTTGTTGTAGCAAATACCAGTTTTGTGGAAAATCAAAACCGCTATGCCAATAGGCTATCCCTAATAATTTTAACTCTTTCAACAGTTTAAACTTTGCTTCAATAGACCTTGCATCCTCAAACCAAACCTCATGCTCTTTTCCATCTAACCAATAATGAAAATACGGTGCTTGTGCAACTTTATCATACTCAATAGCAACATTCCGGTTTTTAGCTAATTGAATTGCTTGTTGGGGACTTAATGCTTTAGCATTTGGATTTCCTTGTTTATACGGTAATGTCCAGTCGTATCCATACAAATTTTGGCCCATCAATACTTTACGAGGCTCAATTTCTGTTACCGCATATTCTAATACTTTTCGAACTGGACCGATTGGAGAAACTGCCATAGGAGGGCCTCCACTGTAACCCCATTCATATGTCATAATGACAACAAAATCAACTACTTCTCCAATTGCTTTATAATCAAATCCACCGTACCACTTGCCATTTTGTTCGGCACTTGTTTTCGGAGCAAGTGTTGCAGAAATTGCATATCCTTTCGCGAAATCCTTGAACTCTTTCAAGAAATTCACATAATTTTCTCTGTCCTCTTTGTTTATATACTCAAAGTCAACATGAATATGTTTCGTACCTCTTTTTTCCGCTTCCGCAACCGTTTGTGCAAATACATTCTTTTTCACTGTCTCATTTGTAAAAACTGTATGTGCTAATGTGTCACTAAATGCATAATTTTCAATATTAACGATTACAATAACTGTTTCTACTCGATGTGTTTTTGCAACTTCGGACAAACTTCCCCAATTCATAGAAGCTAAAGAGCCGTCCCTCTTTACTTCATATGCAAATGGCATCATATACGTTAATTGGTCTGCATATTTCTCTACTTGATTAATGACATTTTGGGATGGTACTTCTGTAAACCACTCTACGTATAAATTTGTTTCAATTATGGGTCGATCTGGACTAGGCGTCGCTGGTAAAACAAGTGCCTGACCTACGACTAATACATCAGGTTCTGGGAGTTGGTTTATAGAGGCAATTGTTGCAACATTTGTGCCAAAACGTTTTGCGATTGCATATAAATTATCTCCTTGCTTCACTATATATATCAATCGATCACTCCTTCAACATACAATATGCAGAACATAAATAAAACATGCTACACTATGCATGAGGGGTTGTTTTAAATTGGATGAACATTATATGAACTTAGCGATAGAAGAAGCAAAAAAAGCAGCCGCTATTGGAGAAGTACCAATTGGGGCTATTGTTGTATACAAAGATGAAGTTATTGCAAAGGCTTTTAATTTAAGAGAGACGACTCAAAATGCAACCACCCATGCGGAATTATTAGCAATTCAAGAAGCATGCGCGAAAATTGGAAGCTGGAGATTAGAACAAACGACTTTATATGTAACACTAGAGCCTTGTCCTATGTGCGCAGGAGCTATTTTACAATCACGTATTCCCCGTGTTGTATATGGGGCTAGAGATGCAAAAGCAGGTTGTGTAGATTCGTTATACCGACTTTTAAATGACAGTAGATTCAACCATATGTGTGAAGTGACAGAAGGTGTTTTGGCTGAAGAATGTGGTAGCCTTCTTACCGAATTTTTTCGGAATCTCCGCGCACAAAAAAAGAACCAGAAACGTTTATAGTCTCTGGTTCTTTTCTTATTACTTAATGACAGTTTTTCCACCCATATACGGTACTAAAACTTCCGGGACAACTACTGTTCCATCGGCTTGTTGATAATTCTCTAAAATAGCGGCAACTGTACGACCAAGCGCAAGTCCACTTCCATTTAATGTGTGTACATATTCAGGTTTAGCGCCCGTCTCTCTTCTAAAGCGAATACCAGCACGACGAGCTTGGAAATCCTCGAAGTTACTGCAAGAGGAAATTTCTTTATACTCCCCGTAACTTGGTAACCAAACTTCTAAATCATACTTTTTCGCAGCAGTAAATCCTAAGTCTGCTGTACACATATGAAGCACACGGTATGGTAGTCCTAATAACTGCAACACTTTTTCTGCGTGACCAGTAAGTAACTCCAACTGTTCATAAGAATCTTCCGGCTTCACAAAACGAACAAGCTCCACTTTATTAAATTGATGCTGTCGTATTAAACCTCTTGTATCACGTCCTGCAGATCCTGCCTCTGATCGGAAACAAGCACTAAAAGCAGTAAATGCTTGTGGTAATGCTGCCGCATCTAGAATTTCATCTCGGTAAAAATTCGTAACCGGAACTTCTGCCGTTGGGATTAAGAAATAATCTTCTTCGTTTATTAAAAATGCATCTTCCTCAAACTTCGGAAGCTGACCAGTACCAGTCAAGCTTGCACGGTTTGCTAAATAAGGAGGTAACATTTCTTCATATCCATGCTCTTCCGCATGTAAATCCATCATGAAGTTGATCAAAGCACGCTCCAGTCTTGCTCCTAATCCACGGTAAAAAGCAAAACGACTTCCTGTAACTTTTGCCGCACGTTCAAAATCCACTATTTTTAAATCAGTTGCGATATCCCAATGTGCTTTCGTTTCAAAATCAAAAGAAGGCACTTTACCCCATGTACGAATTTCCACGTTATCATCTTCTGAATCACCAATTGGAACACTATCATGTGGAATATTTGGAATACGCATCATCATATGATCGAACTTTTCTTCCACTTCTCGTAGCTCTTCATCCAATACTTTAATAGCATCGCCAACTTCTCGCATACGAGCAATAAGATCATCTGCATTTTCTTTATTACGTTTCATCTCTGAAATTTTTTGAGAGAATTCATTTCGCTCCGCTTTTAGCACTTCTGTTTTAGCAATCAGTTCTCTACGCTTTTGATCTAATGGTTGGAATTGATCGAACTCCGAAATTTCTTCTCCACGTTTTGCAAGTTTCGCTTTTACTGTTTCGTAATTTTCTCGTACAAATTTCACATCTAACATGTACAATTCCTCCTAATTTTTAATAAAAAAACGACAAAAAAGCCCCCATCCCCTATAAAAGGGACGAGAGCATACCCGCGTTGCCACCCTGATTGACTTGACCATATGTCAAGTCCACTTGTAAAATAACGGCTTTTCAACCGGAAACGACTTACTAAAATTCAGCCGTTCAACTCAAAGGACGGATTCACAAGTGTTTATATCAGCTTGCACCAGCCGCTGACTCTCTAGAAAAAACGTGCTTGTTACTGCTTCCCATCATCGTTTTTTAATCATTAAATTACTTTCACTTTACTATACAGATGCTTTCTTGGCAAGTGATTCCTTTACCATGTCAGTAAAATAGGCAGCAATGCGATGATCAGCCGTTAACTCTGGATGAAAAGAACATCCTAGTATATGTCCTTGTTTAGCCATTACAATTCTATCTTCATGTGTAGCAAGTATTTCTATGCCTGGTCCGACCTCTACTATATGCGGAGCTCTTATAAAAACAGCAGGAAAATCTGTTGCAATATCCTTTACTACAAGTGAAGTTTCAAAGCTATCTACTTGTCGTCCGAAAGAATTACGCTCTACTGTAGCGTTTAACACACCAATATGCGCAGCATCATATCCAACTAATTTTTTTGCTAGAAGGATTAAACCAGCACATGTACCAAACATTGGTTTTTCCTCAGATGCAAACTGTTGCAATGGTACAAGCAGGTCATAGTGATCGATTAGTTTACGCATTGTAGTGCTTTCTCCTCCGGGTAGGATTAAACCATCCACTAGGTTCAAATCATCTTTACTTTTTACTAAAATGGCTTTTGCTCCACATGCTTCAATAGAAAGAACATGTTCGCTAATTGCTCCTTGAAGCGCTAAAACTCCTATTTTAACCATTTATATTACCATCCTCTATCTTGCATGCGTTCCCCAGCAGCTAAACGTGAAATTTCTATTCCCTTCATGGGGATACCTAAGTCTTTTGAGATTTCTACAAGTAATTTATAATCTTGATAATGTGTTGTAGCTTCGACAATTGCACGGGCAAATTTCTCTGGGTTTTCTGACTTGAAAATACCTGATCCAACAAATACACCATCTGCCCCGAGTTCCATCATGAGTGCTGCATCTGCTGGTGTTGCAACACCACCCGCCGCAAAATTTACAACTGGTAGTTTACCGTTATTTTTTATTTGCAATAAAATATCATAAGGAGCTCCTAAAATTTTCGCTTCTGTCATTAGCTCATCCTCGTTCATATGGACAATTTTACGTACATGCGCATTCACTTTACGTAGGTGACGAACAGCTTCTACAATATTTCCTGTCCCGGGCTCCCCTTTTGTACGTAGCATAGAAGCTCCTTCCCCAATACGGCGAGCTGCTTCCCCTAAATCTTTACATCCACAAACAAACGGTATTGTAAAATCACTTTTACGTAAATGATACTCTTCATCGGCCGGTGTCAAAACTTCTGACTCGTCAATATAATCTACGCCCATCGCTTCTAAAATGCGGGCTTCGGTAATATGCCCAATACGAGCTTTTGCCATTACAGGGATGGTTACTGCACCCATTACCTCTTCCATAATGCGAGGGTCAGCCATACGGGCAACTCCACCTGCTGCGCGAATATCCGATGGTACTCTTTCTAATGCCATTACAGCCACTGCACCCGCCGCTTCTGCAATACGTGCTTGATCCGCATTGATAACGTCCATAATAACGCCGCCTTTTTGCATTTCCGCCATCCCACGTTTTACTCTATCCGTCCCCGTTTGATAAATTGTCATATTATTCCCCTCCAAATTGTTATAATGTTTAGTATAATGAAATATGACCATTTGAAAAGTATCAGAAATACAAAAACAAAAGTGGTCAGATAGGTGGTAAAAATGGATTTTCTTATGTTCCAACTTGAAACAAACTCACTAACTCCTTTATATGAGCAGCTTTATACAGAAATAAAAAAAGCAATTATTACTGGAACAATTGAAGAAGGGGCTAAACTTCCTTCTAAAAGAAAGTTAGCAGAGTATTTATCTGTAAGCCAAACAACTATTGAATTTGCATACAGCCAGTTAGTTTCCGAAGGGTTTATCTCTTCCGAAGCAAGGAAAGGTTTTTTCGTGCAAAACCTAACTGAATTAGCATTGATCGAGCAAAACCGACCTATAATCGTTCAAGACGAACGGTCAACGGATATCTATTCCATCGATTTCTCACCAGGGAAAATTGACACAGATTCCTTTCCATTTCCAGTTTGGAGAAAGTTTTCTAAAGAAGTCATTAGCGAAGCAAATAAAGATTTTCTTTTGCTTGGACACCCTCAGGGAGACTATGCATTAAGACAACAAATTTCATCCTATTTGTATCAATCTAGGGGTGTTAAATGCACACCTGAACAGATTATACTTGGGTCTGGAACAGAGCAGTTAATGCCGCTAATCATTCGTTTACTAGGGAATGAAGCCATTTATGGAATTGAAAATCCAGGCTATCCACTTACGCACCATTTACTTTTAGAAGACAATGAAAAAACCATTCCTATTCCAGTTGACGGGGATGGAGTATGTGTATCACAGTTAGAACAATCGAATGCAACAGTTATGTATGTAACGCCATCTCATCAGTTTCCATCAGGTGCGGTTCTGTCTGCTACTCGTCGGACTCAGCTACTTTCTTGGGCCTACAAAGCTGAAAATAGATATATTATAGAAGATGATTATGATAGTGAGTTTAGATATACCGGCAAACCAATTCCGTCATTACAAGGAATCGATCAAAACGAACGTGTCATTTATTTAAGTACATTTTCAAAGTCATTAATGCCTTCACTTCGTATTGCCTATGCTGTTTTACCGAAACCACTTATTATCCAATATAAACAAAAATATTCGTATTATGCTGCTACAGTACCTCGAATGGACCAGCAGATACTCGCTAAATTTATGGAAACAGGTTATTTTGCAAAACATCTAAATAAAATGAGGAAGATTTATAAACGAAAATTAGAAATAGTTACAAGAACAATTGCTATGTATGATCCACTAGTTACTATTTCAGGTGAACAAGCAGGTATGCATCTTGTGTTAACCGTTCAAACTTCTAAAACGGAAGAAGAGCTTATCGAACTTGCTAAACGAGCAGGTATACGTGTATACGGATTACAAGAATATGTTTCTGGAAACTTGGATTCATTCCATCAACCAAAAATTGTATTAGGATTTGGAGGAATCGAAGTTGAATATCTAGAAACTGCCATCAAACAACTTGTAGATGCTCTGGAAATAACAAAAGCACTGTAAACTCAAAGTTTGAGTAACAGTGCTTTTATATATCAAATATAGACAGGTATCAAGGTTAAAATAGTCCACCAATAAAATCAGTAGTGCTACTCCACAGATTACTGAAGAATTTCCCAATACCTTGGAACATTAAACTAATCCAGCTAGCTCTTTCTACTGCTTCAGTAGTTACAACATCCACTTCTGGCGCTTGATCGAGAATATAACCATAGTCTGTTCCTTCCGTTCTTTCTAGATGTACTTTACCTACTACTGTACCTTTTTCAATAGCAGCTTCTAATTTCTCTTTTTCTGCTGTAAATACAGGTTTGTACAATTCTTTTTCATTTGTTTTAATGACCATTGAAATTGGATCTTTTACAGCAATGGCTACATTATCTTCTTTTCCTTTTTCAACTGATAAAGTTTCGTGTTCAGGAATTTTATATCCAGCTGGAATAATTTCTTCTTTTGAAAATTGAGCAAAGCCATAGTCAAATAATGCTCTCGTTGCATCAAAACGTGCTTTATAAGTACCCACACCATTTGCATCTACAGCTTTCATCACAACGGCAATTACACGCATACCATTTCTTGTAGCTGTCCCTGTAAAGGAATGTCCAGCAAATTCGGTCGTACCTGTTTTTAGACCGTCTACGCCTTCATACTCAAAAACTAAGCCTGGTAACATCCAATTCCAGTTGCTCATTTCAATAGCGTCAGAAGTCCCTTCACGGAATGTTTTTTTAGGTATTTTAGTTGTTTCTAATACTTCCGGATAATCCTTCATTAACAAATATGCAAGTTTTGCTACCGATTTAGCTGGCATTATATTTTCATCAGAAGCTCCAGTACTTGCTGGATGCATCCCTTGTAAATCTTCATTGTTTAGACCGGTAGAATTGACAAACTTATATCCAACCAAGCCCATTTCCTTCGCTTTTTCATTCATTAATTTTACAAAGTTCTCTTCTGTACCAGCAATTGTTTCGGCAATAGCAATGGTTGCAGCATTAGCCGAATAAATGGCCATTGCTTCATACAATTCTCGAATCGAATAAGTACCATCTTCCCGAAGTGGAACATTACTCAAACTACGATTTTGAGAGATTTTATATGTATAATCTGTTACAGAGTATTGTTGATCCCAAGTAATTTTTCCTGATTCAATTGCTTCAAATAGTAAATACTCCGTCATCATTTTCGTCATACTAGCAATACCTAAAGAAGCATCTGCATTTTTTTCATACAGAATTTTACCTGTTTCAGCGTCGATTAAAATTGCAGCATCGACGTTTAAATTTAAACTATCCTCTGCTTTTGTAGCAGTCGGCATTCCACATATAACTGAAACAAGAAACATCGGAAGTACTAGCCACTTAATCATTGATGTCATCCAAACTTTCTTCACTACTGTACCTCCACTATTAGTTTTTCTCCATGCTCATTTTAACATACTTTATCCATAAGAGGGATTATGTAATTAAAAAAGCACCCATTCGACCTAGAATATGACGTCGAATGGGTGCAAAAGTTTCGATTTGTACTAAATCTTAAGAAATAGAATAGTTTGGAGCCTCTTTCGTAATCTGAACATCATGTGGATGACTTTCACGAAGCCCAGCACCAGTCATGCGAATGAATTGTGCATTTTCACGTAATTCTTCTAAAGTACCAGTTCCGCAGTATCCCATACCTGCACGAACACCGCCAAGTAATTGGTGAATCGTATCGGAAAGTGGTCCTTTGTAAGGAAGACGTCCTTCAATTCCTTCTGGCACCAGTTTTTTCGCTTCTTCTTGGAAGTAACGATCTTTAGATCCTTTTTCCATAGCAGCAATTGATCCCATTCCACGATATGTTTTAAAACGTCTTCCTTGGAAGATTTCTGTTTCTCCTGGACTCTCAGTTGTACCAGCAAGTAAACTTCCTAGCATGACAACATGTCCACCCGCAGCAAGAGCTTTCACGATATCTCCAGAGTATTTAATTCCTCCGTCTGCAATAATTGTTTTACCTGCTTTACGAGCTTCAGTTGCACAGTCATAAACTGCTGTAATTTGAGGAACACCAACCCCTGCTACAACACGAGTTGTACAAATAGAACCTGGTCCAATACCTACTTTAACAACATCCGCACCAGCTTCAAATAATGCACGAGTTGCTTCACCAGTTGCCACATTTCCAGCAACGATATCTAATTCAGGATAAGCTTCTCGAATATTTTTTACGGTATCTATAACTCCTTGAGAATGACCATGTGCAGTATCAATAACAATAACATCCACTTGTGCTTTTACAAGTTTTTCTACACGAAGCATTGTATCTTTTGTTACGCCAACCGCTGCCCCTACTAGTAAACGACCAAGATGATCTTTAGCAGCATTTGGGAATTCAATTACTTTTTCAATATCTTTAATCGTAATTAATCCTTTTAGCATGCCATTTTCATCAACAATCGGCAATTTTTCGATTTTGTATTGCTGTAAAATTTTCTCTGCATCTTCAAGTGTAGTACCAACTGGTGCTGTTACTAACTGTTCTTTTGTCATTACTTCATCAATTTTTAAAGAATAATCTTGGATAAAGCGTAAATCCCGATTTGTAATGATACCCACTAATGTCAAATCTTCTTCGTTATTAACAATCGGTACACCAGAAATTCTGTATTTCCCCATTAAGTGTTCTGCATCATAAACTTGATGAGTTGGTGTTAAGAAGAAAGGATCGGTAATAACGCCATTTTCAGAACGTTTAACTGTTTCAACTTGCTCTGCTTGTTCTTCAATGCTCATATTCTTATGAATAATCCCTAATCCACCTTGTCGAGCCATCGCAATTGCCATTTTAGCTTCTGTTACAGTATCCATCCCCGCACTAATTACTGGAATATTTAACTTCACTTTTGAAGTGAGTTGCACGGAAAGATTGATATCTTTTGGTAGCACCTCTGATTGAGCTGGAACTAACAAAACGTCATCAAATGTTAAACCTTCTTTTTGAAATTTAGACTCCCACATTTCTAATTTCCTCCTTCTATAACTGAATATTATTACAAGGTTATCAGCGCGCACGTCTAGTGTCAAGAACCCTTTAATTAAACATTAATTCGGATTTTTCTATTAAATAATTTTGCGAATATCTTTCTCCATTTTTAATGGAGGGGTTTGCGGGGCATATCTCCCTACTACTTTTCCTTCTTTGTCGATTAAAAATTTCGTGAAATTCCACTTTATGTTATTAGATAAAAATCCTTTTTGTTCTGTTGTAAGAAATTTAAATAATGGATGTATTTCTTTTCCTTTAACATCTATTTTTGCGAACATAGGAAAAGTAACTCCATGGTTCAGTTGACAATATTCTAACGTGCTATCAATATTCTCAAATTCCTGGTTGTTAAATTGGCTACAAGGAAATGCTAAAATTTCTAGTCCTTTATCATGATATTCCTCATATAACTTCTGAAGCCCAGTGAATTGAGATGTAAATCCACAATGACTTGCGGTGTTTACAATTACTAATGGTTTACCCTTGAATTCACTTAAAGGTACATCTTCCCCTTTTGTATTCTTAGCCGTAAAATCATAAACTGATGTCATTTTCAACGCTCCTTCATTAGTCTTGTCTATACAATATTTCTTTATTCATACTTGTACAAGACATTTAATTCAGAGATAGTCTTATAATATTTTTGCTTGTCTAGCCAAACAAATAAAAAGTGCAAGAAGTCTTTATGTGTATTTTAACTTCCACTTCGTTTTTTTCCGAAACTTATAGCAAACTTTCTCGCAGGAGTTAGGCGAAAAACTCTCCAATAACACTAGAAATAAACCAAAAAAATAGAGTACTTTCTCTTGAACTAGTAATTTCCTCTCATAAATTTTATATTTCTTAAACTATAATAAAAAGAAGTCGCTACCGATTACTCGGTAACGACTTCTTATTTGTGCCCAGCGACGTCCTACTCTCACAGGGGGAAACCCCCAACTACCATC
>NZ_JBIWEX010000045.1:0-10721 GCF_044762745.1 Psychrobacillus sp. NPDC096426
TAGCCTTGACAGAATTTTTGGTTACAAGAGATAAGAATATGTATTTTAAAGATACTAAACTAGCTAAATGCGACAACTATATTGACAAACACCGATCGTAAGTTATTTACTTTTTCTATTTGCTTGTTTGAAAGCTTTACAGCTTTTAAAAGCGTTTCAATTTTAACTTTGTCTTTCAAATGTATCAATTGATGTATAGTCTTATTCAAAATTATTAAGTTCGAATAGCTATCATCTTTTGAAATATAGAAGGGGTTTATATGATGGCAATGCCAATCATTAAATCCCAATTCTTCTCCCAAAATAGCACATTTACCATACTGTGCTACGAACTTACTGATTCTGTTATCGTTGTATTCAATAGATCTATTTGGAATGTAGTTTCGCATGATGTAAGAGAGCGTACTTTTATCAATAGCCTTTAGGCTATTATGAATTTTTGCTCTTCCTTCGACTGTAAAGTTACAAATTACTTGGGAGAAACCAAGTGTTTTTCTCCATCGCTGAGCGTGAATAGGGACAAAAACCATATCCTGTATTTTATACAGTTTTGCCTTGTAACCCTTATACCGCCCCTGTAAAGTTTTAGTCATCTCACCGAAACTTGCCTCTGTTCTAATATTCTTTAGGCGATTGTATAACGTATTGCGTAGATGTAGATTTAACTCATTCAAATTAATGGTGATTTGAGTTGCAGCTGAGTAATAGTTTTGGATACCCATTACAATGGTATTAAAATTCCAAACGGTCTGAGTGCAGGGCTTCCTCTTGATGGCTTTTATGGCATCTTTTATCTTTTGGAAAACATTTACTTTAGCCTTCTTAGACATATTGGACTTTGCTACATACCCAAATCTCGTTCTTCCTTTTCTTACGACTTTTATTGAAAAGCCTAGAAACTCGGAAGAGTTTTTCTTTAAATTCACAACCTTTGATTTTTCTTCACTTGTTTCCAAGTGTAATCTATTTCTCAAGTAATCTTTTAATGCATAGTTCATTTTAATTGCCTGTGACCTTGTTCGGCACATGACCTTAAGGTCGTCCGCATAGCGGACGATAAAACACTCTTTCAAACTCGATTTCTTTAAGTGCTGATACTTACTGCCATTGGTCGAATAAGTATATCTGCTTTCAAATGTTTCCCACTGGTCGCTAACCTACCAATCCAATTCATTTAGCACAATGTTAGATAGTAGAGGTGACAGAATGCCACCTTGCGGTGTACCTTTTGTAGGGATACCTTCTCCAACAATCTCTGCTTTTAATAACCTAGATATAATAGAAAGAAGGGATTTATCCCTGATACCTAGCGACCATATTTGTTTTAGAAGTTTGCTATGACTTACATTATCAAAGAAACCTTTAATATCTACATCCACACAATGATGTAGTCCAGATTGGTTAATCAGAAATTCTAGCCTAGCTTTGGCATGATGAGTGTTTCGGTTCGGTCTAAAACCATAACTATGTTTATGAAATTTAGCTTCGCAAATCGGCTCTAAAATTTGTAGTACGCATTGTTGAAAAATTCTATCCCAAATAGTCGGTATCCCTAGAGGTCTAGTTTTATCTATACCTTTTGGAATAAAAACCCGTCTAACTGGTTGTGGTTTATACCATCTAAACATAGCTTGAACTTTTGCTATTACATCTTCTACTGGTAAATGTAGAATATCATTAATTGTTAGTTTATCTATTCCAGCGGTTTTGCTACCTGTATTTCTTTTGATGTTTCGGTAGGCGAGGCGTATATTGTCATTAGAACTCATTAATTCTGTTAAGTTATAGAAATGATGACCACCGACACTTTGAGCGTAAATTGTATCAAAACAATCTTGCATACTATAATACTCATTGTGTCTCAGTTTCTTCCGTTTCAATAAGTCGGCGACTCCTTTCGGAGTTAAACCTCTATTAGTCTCACAAGAACCTTATTAACCGATAAAGAACTGCCTTACTTGGTTGAATAAATCTTTATTAGTCTAGTGGCTATCCCTCCATGTGGATTAAACATTTCATTGGTACTGTGCCACCACTTTCACTGATATTAAGACAAGTTATACAGGAACTACTATCATTATTGCTTTCCTTGCCAACGCTTCTTCGGAAGTAAGCCCACTGCGTTATCAGTTTACAACGTTGAATTATATCTATTATAGAATGAACTTAGGTGCTTCCTCTGAGCCTGTTAGCGTTCATACGCCTGTAACGTATCATGGATTTTCATATTAGTTAGTCTTACTCATCCACTGCCAACCTCACAATTCGGTGATATACACATTTCTATGTATCGCAGTTCTAGACCCGTATCTTCAGAAGTTTGTCAGCTTAACCATTTTTTTATTATAGGTTTATTCGCATTCTCACCATATTCATTCAACTCAAGCATCATGAATTACACCACCCCCGCGGGTAGGCTTTCGTCAGCCAAAACTGTTACGGTAATTTCTCACGCCTTTTCACCGAGCTTATAACACGATCATTCTTACTAAATCCAGTGCTAATCGACTAAGAGAGAACCCTTCCGAGCGTTACCTCATCATTTGATTCTTCGATATAACCCTTCAATTCCGTAAGGAATTGCCTAGCCTTTACCAGAGTGATGTAACCATCCTCTATTTAAACTAGGAACATTTCGCACAACTAAACTGCTTCTTTAGTTTAATAAAGAAACAGTAATATTTTACTTTTCGTTCAGTCTTTTTAACAACTCAATTATTTGTTTATTTTGTTCATTTGTTTTTCTTATCTTCACTTCAATAGATAAGCAAGTTATAGCTATTACAATAACACCAACTGTTATAATAAAATCCATTTTTTATTCCCCTCACTCCCACTATATTAAAGCATAAAAACCAATCCCCTTATTCAACTAAACTGCGTCGTTAGTTTAAGTGAAACATTTCACAATCTGTATAGAAATATTAACATAAATAACCATTAAATTAATTACCTCAACTCTAAGAAGGGATAGAGATAAGCAATTTATAATTAAACTTTGTTCAATCCCTTTGCATTATAAATGAACAAACATCAATTCAAAGCTACATTATTCTTTCCTAATCAACATATGTATCGATATAAACATATATATAAGGATTAATAAGCACTTATTTAAATACTTTTTTATATTTAGTGTTGATAAGTTAATACCCCACTTTTCAAGCCGCGTTTTCTATTTCTTGAAAAAGCAATTGCTAAATTTTCTTCTATCGTCATCGTCGGTGCAGTGCCTGCCATAGGTTCTTTAAAAACTCGACCAATTAGCTGAGAACGTCCGCAATATTTATTAAACTTAATTAGAAAATGCTGTCTCCAAATAAGTGAAGCATTTGCTAGGATAAAGTTCTTTTTTTAACCGTCATATCACTCCAAGTAAACTTGTTATTTTATAAATTGGTTGCTCTCGTGCATATTTAGTTGCTTTGCGAATAGAATTAATTGCTTTCAATGACTGGTTTGTTCCTCTAATCCATTTTCTGGGTTCACATTTGAAAAATTACATTTATATTTGTCCTTGTTACGCATTATTCCCAAACGACGTCCTTGTAGTACTAAAACGATTGACTCAGATAGCATCACCTCTATGTAGAGCTCTCGGCATGGGCATTACTTACTAACCATTAATGAATCAATCCAAAAGTCCTATTCAATCACTTTCCTGTAATCCATTATTTACATTCAATTTACACTATCTTGATATTTCTGAACTATAATATAGGTTGAACATTATCTGTTCATTTTAGGGGGAATTAGTAAAATGGCAATTGAAGATCATGATTATGGTGAATTATTTTCCTTTATATTAAAAGAGAAAGCAATTCAAACAGTCTTTCAACCTATTATTTCACTTCATAGTGGTCAGATATACGGCTACGAAGCGTTATCAAGAGGTCCTGCAAATACCGTGTTACAAAATCCAGAAATGTTATTTGACTATGCGTTGAAAAATGGACAACTTTGGGAACTCGAAAATTTATGTAGAGCAAATGCTTTGAAATGCGCATATGATTTAGAAGCGGAAGGAAAATTGTTCCTAAACGTTAATCCGAACATTATGAACGACCCTAAATTCAAGCAAGGATTTACAAAAGAATATTTATCTAAATTTCATATGGATGCTGACAGCATTGTTTTTGAAATTACGGAACGAGAATCAATTAACAACTTAAAAGATTTTATCAATACAATCGATCATTACAAAAATCAATTGTATCAGATTGCAGTAGACGACGTAGGGGCTGGCTATTCGGGTTTAAATGTTATTACCGACGTACGGCCACATTATATGAAATTAGATATGAAGCTCATTCGAGATATTGATCGAGATCGAACGAAGCAATTACTTGTAAGCTCTTTAAGTGAATTCGCCAATTATTCACAAATAAATATTATTGCGGAAGGGATCGAAACAAAAGAGGAACTTAGCACATTGATTGATATCGGGGTACATTTTGGCCAAGGTTATTTTATCCAAAAACCGGCTTCACAATTATATCCTGTTCGAGAGGAAGTTAAAACCTTTATCAAAGCGGAAGTATCCAGAAAAAATCGAGTAAGTAGAAACCGTCTAACTGATACTTCTATCGAACAAATAGCCACTCCTTTAAACACCATTTCCAGCCAAATGCCTATTTCCAAAGTAAGCAATTTAATGGAAACAAACGATTTACTCCCTGGTTTTTGTATACAAGATGGAAATAAGTTGATCGGTGTTATTACAAGAAATAAACTTCACTTAAAGTTTAGCGGTCCATATGGATATAGTTTATACAATAAGAAACCAATCTCGACTATAATGAGCCGTAACTATATGAAAGTAGACGCAGAAACGCCGATAGATGTAGTAGCAAAAATTGCAATGAGACGGGACCCGCTCCATTTATATGATTTCATCACCGTAACTAAAGACGATCAGTATTTCGGTGTCGTGACAGTAAAAGATCTTCTCGAAAAAAGTATGCAACTAGAAATAGATTATGCTAAGCATTTAAATCCACTTTCGGAGTTGCCTGGTAATCTGATGATTGAGCAGCAGCTACAAAGCTGTATCGATGCGGATACGGATATGACAGTACTCTATTTCGATATTGATAATTTCAAGCCTTATAATGATGTATACGGATTTGAAAAAGGCGATAAAGTCATTATGCATTTAGCGGAAGTTATAGAGAGGTGCTGCCCACCCGATGGATTTGTAGGACATATTGGTGGGGATGATTTCCTATTAATAACTGAGGCATCTAAAAGCAAACAACTATGTGAAGAAATTATTCAGCAATTTGATGCATCCGTCGAACAATTTTATCATGCACAAGATTTCCTAAAAGGACATATCGTTACCAAAAATCGCCATGGAATCGAGGAATCATTTCCACTGCTTACTATTTCTATCGCTGGTGTATCTAACAAAAATACGCAATCGATATACGATCTCTCGGAGCTTGCAAGTCAAATCAAAAAACAGTGCAAACAAATCCCAGGTAGCACCTATATATTGCAGTCTCCTGTTGTGCTATTATAATAATATACATAGTAAGTACGGAGGAAATCGTATGACAACCGTTTTTATCATTGGGGCAATTACGTTTATCATTATACTAGCACTTTCTATCTTTACGATTAATAAAGGCTATGCATACAAGCATACAATTGATGAACGTCCAAATGAACATAACGAGTCTATAGAAAAAACGCATCGCCAATAAGTTATCTAGGGTGAAATATTTATAATCAAACTACTAAAAAGGTATTACATTTTAATGATGTAGTACCTTTTTTATTGTAGTTATATATAAATATCTATGGTATTATATGTAATATTATAATCAAACTATTGGTATAGGAGGATATATATGAGATATGTTCAGGTATCTTCAAAAACATATAGGGATAATACGGGCAGGAGCATAGACTTTCCTACTCTTCTAGTTGAGCATAATGGAGAGACAATGCTTTTTGAACAATTACACAGATATCAAATAAAGAATCGTAGTAAAAGCAGAACTTGGCATAAGAAGTTAGTACAAGCTGTTGGACTATTGCTTGATTATATGGAAGCTAATCAGAAATATTATTCTTCTCCAAAAGAATTCTTTGATACATTTACGGAGTCTGTATATTCAGGAACAATAAATGAAGAAGGTTTAGACCCTTCGGGGCTTTATTGGTTACCTAAAAGAGTTGAAACAGCGAATATGCTTTTATCTGCTTTAAATGGGTTATCAGATTGGTTATATGAAGAATATGGAGCTGTTCAATTAAACCCTTGGAGAAAAGCTACAAGATATGAAGAACGACTTAACTGGATGGCACAGATAAACAAAAGTCAGAACTCATTTCTAGGGCATTTAAATGATGTTCATGAAATCTCTGAAACTGCAAAATTAGCTCGCAATGTTGTTAGAAGAAGAAATCCATACTCAACAAAGGGAGATACAAAAGCCTTCTCCGAAAATGAAATACATAATCTCCTATGGGAAGGGTTAAAGAACAAACAACCTTCACGATAGATATGCGTCCTCAAAACGATATAAGCAAAAATAAGGACGTCATTATAGTCGAACCTTCTTATAATCTTACAGATACCGAAATAGATGCATTGAGAAATGCCATATCAGATGAATTTATGAACCATCAGGGATGGACTACCGATAATTATGGCAGAGTAAAAGAAAACGGCATTCAGATATATAAGGCGGGATATGTAACTGCCGTACAAAAAATTCTTAATGAAATATAAAAAATACATCCATTATTAGATTGATTTAATTGTGGTCTTTTAATAAAGAGTGATAATTAATAATTAAGTTAGTTCATTTGTAATAAAGTTTGATAAAAAACTATGGATTGCAGGTTTTCTTATTCCACAATCGGGCCAGATTGTGGAATAACATTTTTCTAGGGAATGTTAGAAAGATGCAGATTTATAACGATAATAGATTTGCTATACAAATATTTATGTAAATTAAAGAACAAGCTCCCAAGTATAAACACCATTCCATCAAAGAAGCGACAAACGTTGATTTAATCAGGTTTGTCGCTTTTGGGTGCTTTCCCAAAATCTAATTTTGGGATGTTTATGAGATTTATTTTGTATACTTTATAAATCCTTTTTGCACTAAAATATCCTGTTAGTTTAAAGTAAGATTTTTCCCGCTTTCATTTACAATAAAGATTTGTTCCTCTCTAAGCTTGTTTTTAATGTCAGATACAAAGGTCATTATATTTTTTACTATGAGTTGTTCAGTTGTCTTATTAATCTTGTTCTCTGTGGATAAAATAATTAAACACACTATATCTGGGTAATCCCCTCCAGAAATAGGCATAAAATTAACCTTTACGGATTTTTCTTCAAAACCCGTTTCATTTGCAAGTATTTTTCCTAATTCCATTTCCTCTGAAACTAAAAGGTTTGTATACTCCGCTACTTTACGATTTGTGTGTTCTTGTTCAACAGACACTTCTGGTTTTACCTTTTCTTCTGAAACTAAAAAGTTTGAATTCCCCTGAACCAAAAGATTTGTGTGTTCTTGTTCAACAAACACTTCTGGTTTTACCTTTTCTACATTTGAATCGCCATTATATGCACCTACTATAATAGCACTTATTGTAGCTCCTATAGCTAATAATTTTTTCATTATGATCTTGTCTCTTCCTTTCCTAACTATATTTGCTTCCGTTAGTTTTTTAAAGCCTTTATTTCTTTCCCTCACACATGCAGTTTTACTATAATAAAGACATTTCATACCCCTTAGTTTAAGGCCCTAACTTTTACGTTTACGTGACCTTTTAAAAAAATGTCGAAAATTATCGGAGTATTCATACCTTATGAGCATTTAAGTTAAGTAAAAGATATTTTATAGTATATGTAGGGAAGGAGGAAGTATGAATTTTAATACTAAATTATAAAGGAGAGTTGTTTATTATGAAAAAGTTAATCAGCTTAATCGGATTAGTGGGTTTGTCATTAATAATGTCTTTGGGTTTATCAGTAAGCCAAACAGCTGCATCTTCTATATCCAGCAGTTCATTGAACAATGAAGTTACACCATTAGCAATCAGTAGACTTGTTGTACATGAAGTATTATATAACGGAGAAGTATCTCCACCCAGAACATATTATTATAGTGATTCTTTAGGTTATAGTGGAACTCTTCAATTGAGTTGGTATATTTATTCTGCTTATGATAATAAAACTTCTGCAACATATGGTGGTACAGTTTTCTGTAGTGGAGTATGTGCTGCATCACAACCTACCTTTGAATAAATAAATAATAAGCGTATAAAAAGAGGCAAGCAGAATCTAGTTACAAGGATTTAAGATAATATTAATAATCTCTTAAGTAATAAATGTGCCTTCTACAATTGAATCTGTGGAAGGTTTATTTTTTATTAGTTAGAACACGGTTTAAGTTGATGATTGATGCCATTCCTTTCCTTTCTAATGCTTTTCTTGAGTAAATCAAAATGTTTAGATTTATCTTTAAATATCATAAAAACATAATAAATTCTATTCTATTATAAAAGTTACAGTTCTCAAAGCGGTATTAGGGAATGTTTAAAAATTTCTTGTTATCTTAACTCCTCCAAACTTAAAAACCCCGAAAACGCAAAAGAAGAATCCACTTTGATCAATCTTTTTTCAAAATGGATTCTTCTTATTTATCGTAAAATAAGGATTTACGAGGTGTTTTGCTCTAACTTTATTTCAAAGTTACATATATACAAATAAAAAGTTTGATTATAAAGTTTGATTATGTATAATCAAACTCAAAACCTCTAAATATAAGGCTTGGTTTTATTTTATTATTCACCCTATATTACATAAGGCGAATGCGTTTTTTATTGTCCAGACTCCTACGCACAGTTCGTTGTTGATAGGACGTCGAGAATTTAGAATGTATTTTTCAGACATAGGCGCTTGCGCTTTTCTTAGTTTTTCACTTTTTCTTTTTTGATCTGTTTACTACGTAATTGTCCACATGCTGCATCAATGTCTGTCCCTTGTTCCATACGAACTCCACAGTTAATCCCATGGTTTTTCAGCGTTTGGAAAAATGCACTAATTGATTTTTCGGAGCTACGTTGGTATTGTCCGTGTTCATCTACTGGATTGTAAGGGATCAAATTGACATACGATAAATGACGTTTGTTTTCGAGTAGCTTCGCTAGTTGCTGTGCTTCTTCCACATGGTCATTTACGTCTTTTAGTAAAATGTATTCAAATGTAATACGGCGATTTGTTTTTTCTAAATAATAATCTACAGCAGCCATTACTTTTTCAATCGGGAATGCTTTATTGATCACCATTATTTTTGTACGTAATTCATCATTTGGTGCGTGTAAGGATACAGCAAGATTTACTTGAATATTTTCATCCGCAAAATCCATAATTTTTTTCGCTAGTCCACTTGTGGAAACGGTAATATGACGAGCACCAATTGCTAGACCTTTTTGATCATTAACGGTACGTAAGAAGCTCATTAAGTTTGTATAGTTATCAAATGGTTCTCCGATACCCATTACAACGATATGACTTACACGTTCGTCTTTTTGTAGTTGGTCTAAATGCTGTTGCACTTTCATAATTTGTCCGACAATTTCTCCAGCATCTAAATCACGGTTTTTCTTTAGTAAGCCACTAGCACAGAAACTACAACCAATATTGCATCCGACTTGTGTCGTTACACAAACCGATAAACCGTATTTAAAACGCATAAGTACAGTTTCGATCAAGTTACCATCTTGCATTTCAAATAAAAATTTAATCGTGCCGTCTGCAGATTCTTGTTTAACTGATTCTTTTAGCGTTTGGATGACAAAGTTTTCTTTTAATATATCTAGACATTCTTTGCTTACGTTTGTCATGTCATCAAAGCTTTGAACGCGTTTAATGTATAACCAATCCCACACTTGTTCCGCGCGATATTTCTTTTGTCCGTGTTCTAATAACCATTCTATTAACTGGTCTCTTGTTAGACCATATATTGATTTTTTCATTTTTAGCCCTCATTTCATCCGTA
Organism: Psychrobacillus sp. NPDC096426; assembly: GCF_044762745.1. NCBI lineage: Bacteria > Bacillati > Bacillota > Bacilli > Caryophanales > Bacillaceae > Psychrobacillus > Psychrobacillus sp. NPDC096426. Next base: position 10,026 of record NZ_JBIWEX010000045.1, read on the forward strand.
TACAATTCGCCTATTATACTATAATTGTTTACATACGACAACTTATTATACCGGAAATGTATCATAAAAGAAATCATTTTGTTTACTCGTAAAATTTTCCGACAACAATGGGAGAAAATAATGGATTAATTATATTTAGCTTGAATAGTATGTTAAGAGAGTTTCTATTCGGTGAATCAATAAGTTAAAAAGAGGCAAAAGGAATTGGGGTTGTTTAAAATGGCTAATCGAACTAGACGAATTGTTTCCTATAAAGTACGAAAAGGTATTTTCAAGTTAGGTGTGCTCATCCTCGGAATCTTCGCTTTTTTACCCGCTTATTTTTTGGAAACAGATATTCGGGACTTTGACGACGGGGTGCAGAAGGATTTCGCTGCATATGTATTAGAAACGAGCGCTAGTATTTTTAACAATACAATGGAACAGTCATTTATCGTGTCCTATGAAATTGAATCAATTGAAGAAGTGGAAGGAAAACCAATATCTTCTGTTATTATTGCTTATACTGCTTTTGGTCTTCCTTATGCGGAAATAATTGTTAACGAGAACACGGCGTATGTTAATAAGAAACTACTTTTTCAAAAATAACAAAAGCGCAAGTGAGGCTGGGACAAAACCCACCTTGAAAAATGAAAAGCCCTGGAAATTTTACGAACAGTAAAATTTCCAGGGCTTTGTTTTTAGGCATTAAAAAAA
>NZ_JBIWEX010000046.1:0-9603 GCF_044762745.1 Psychrobacillus sp. NPDC096426
TATGGATTTTCACCATCTGGAATTCTATTTCGTTATCGTTCTTCCAGTCGTTTCATCGAGATGACGTCTCTGTCCGATAACGAAAATGAAGGGCGTTGACTACGTCAGCCCCCAATGCGACTGCCCGTCGCACAAATAGACCATCGAAATGTTGATGGTCTTGTTTGCTAAAAAAATCGTTTGTTTAACAACACATTATTAAGAGGGTTTAAATTTACTTTGCTTGGTACATTTTATCTTTGAGTGCCATAAAATTCTTAGAAATACTTTGAATGCTCATCAATGTATTACCATCAATTGGTCGATTTACTGGTTGAATCTGGGAGTACCCGAAACCTTTAGAATAGATAATGTCCGAGTCTTTAACAATTGCAACGCTTAATCCTACTCCCTGCTGATTATTAATAATTTCATTAAGATAATCTGTTATTTGATTTAGTTTGTATTTAGATCCGTTTCATACTTGTCCCCTTTTCCATCTATGAAAAACTTTACCGTTACCCGTAAAAAAACTACTTCGTTAACCTGCCATAAAAACTCTTCTTATGTCTATAATTCTATTAAGTTGGCAATAATCCCTTTAATATGACTATTTTAGGTGGAATGGAATAGTTACTGTCAAAAGCATGGGCTTCGTTTGAAACTGAAAAACGAAAAGAGTCTTTTCGTCGCAAATGTTGACTTGTATTACCTAAATGATTAAATAAATTAACCAAAAGACATCACACCTTTCCTTTTAACGTCAGTGGTATATTATACCAATTTTTTCTGGTTAAACTAAACTGCTCCTTTAGTGAAAGAAGGAATATTAACATGCTCTTTTCACATAGGTTAATTTTATTAATAGTAATAAAATATTGAATGTCTTAAATGGTTAAAACTGCTATAATCGTATACTTTTTATAAAATCGATTAAAATTGGGGAGTGAAACATGGGCGCTATTAATGGAAAAGATTATATTAACCGATTAAATCAGCTAAATAATGAAATATGGTACGACGGTGAAAAAATTGAGGGGCTACTCTCTGACCATCCTGCCTTTAAAGGACTTATTCAGTCAAAAGCGGCTCTTTATGATTTACAACATGACCCAAAAATAAATGATGAGATGACCTTTATTTCACCAGTATCAGGAGAACTTATTGGTCTTTCCTATTTGCAACCAAAAACGAAAGAGGACTTAATAAAAAGAAGAAAGATGACTGAACATTGGGCTAGGTATTCAGGGGGGATCATGGGGAGAAGCCCAGATTATTTGAACACAGTTTTAATGAGCTTTGCTTCTTCAGTATCCTTTTTAAAAAACAAGGACAAATGTTTTCCAAATAATCTACAAGCATTTTATGAATTGTCCAGGGAAAAAGACCTGTCGTTTACACATACCTTTATTTCTCCTCAAGTGAATCGTTCTCATATCTACTTTGAAAATACCGATGAGCCAATTGCCGCAAAAGTTATTGATAAAAATGAAGAAGGAATTATCATTAAAGGTGCCCGTCTTCTTGCTACGCAAGGTGGTTTAACAGATGAAGTATTAGTTTTTAGCGTTGGTAAATTTCTATTTAATGAAGATGAAGCTTTTGCTTTTTCTATCCCTTCTAACACGAAAGGAATCAAGTTTATTTGTAGGGATACATTCATCGGAGGTCAATCTTCTTTTAATCATCCATTAAGCTCGCGGTTTGAAGAAATGGATTCTATCGTTGTCTTTGACAATGTATTAGTACCTTGGAATAGGGTATTTTACTACAACAATGCGGAAGTAGCCGAAGAATTCCCAATTCAAAGCGCTTTCCATCCTTTTACTAAGCATCAAGTGTTGACTAGACAAATTGTAAAAACAGAGTTCGTCTTAGGTATTGCTGAGCTTCTTATTGAAACGATTAAAATTAGCGAGTATCAACATATCCAAGAAAAAATGTCAGAAATCATCATTGGTCTAGAAACGATGAAAGCTTTGTTAGAAAAATCTGAAAATAACGCAAAATTAGATGAATGGGGATATATGCGGCCAGAAATTTTCCCGCTTCAAGTTGCTGGTAACATCTTTCCTAAAATCTATCCTCGTTTCACTGAAATTATACAGCTAATCGGAGCTAGTGGAATGATTACATTGCCAACCGAAAAAGCATTTCATTCTATTATTAGAAATGACTTAGATTTGTATCTTCAAGGAGCAACGAAGACCGCAGAGGAACGTGTAAAAATTTTTCGTTTAGCTTGGGATCTAACAATGAGTTCATTTGGAACAAGACAAACCCAATATGAGCGATATTTTTTTGGCGACCCGATTCGATTATCAAGCGATTTATATAAGAAATATCCCAAAAATGAATATATAAAGGTAATTAGTAATTTCTTAAATTTAAAAGAGTAACAGAAGTTCAATTATTATCTTAAAAGAATAAAGGTTTAATAATTCCTTTTTAGGATCAAAATACTACGCTCAATTTTTTTATACATTGAGCGTTCTGTAATTTTTGAAATGCATTCAAATTAAAAGAAACGCTAAGAGGAAAGGATATATTAGATAATACTTTCATTATTAATTAATTTGGCTCTACATGAACATGTACATCATAGACACCATGATCTTTCATCATGACTTTTTCAACGTGGCTAGCAATATCATGAGCTTCTTTAATACCTAACTTAGAATTAACAAGGATTACTACATCTATTACCTCATTACTACCGTAGTTTCTCCCCCTAATTTCTTTAATCCCCTTAATTCCATCTACTTTTGTAATTACATTCCGGTATAGTTCAATTTTATCCACATCAAATCCATCTGAAAGCTCATGTGAAGCTTCCTTAAAGATATCCCAAGCTGTTTTACAAATTAATAAACCTACAATAACCGCCGTTATCGTATCAAGCCATGCCATATTGAGTTGTGATCCGAATATACCTACTGCTGTTCCTATACTTACCCAAGCATCTGAAATGTTATCTTTTGCAGCTGCCATAACTGCTTTGCTCTTTATTTGATTTGCCAATTTTTTATTATAGCGATAAACAAAATACATGACTATTGCTGAAAAAACACCCACGTATGCAGCAAGAATATTAGGAGTTTCTTTTTCACCGTGAAACATGGAGCTAATTGCATCATTCAGTACTTGTATTCCAACTGCTAACATAATAAATGATGCAATCATAGATGCAATTGTTTCACTTTTCCAATGACCGTAACCGTGGTCTTTATCTGGTGGTCTTTGTGAAAGTCTAAGTCCAATAAGTACTGCAATTGAAGCAATGATATCGGTTGCGTTATTTAGACCATCTGCTTTTAATGCTGAAGAGTCACTCATATACCCAATAACCAGCTTCAAGATGGATAGACATATATACGCAATAATACTAATTATTGCACCACGCTCACCTAATTTAAGGTCATTATACTTATTATCATCCATATTATTTCCTCCTTATACACTTGAACCATTCAAACTAGATAGTTTAATACGTAAAGTTTCGTCTTTATATAATTGTTTCCTTGAAGCAAAAAAAACCCTCGACTGATAGCAGTCGAGGGTTTTGGATTAAAAAAGCATTTTATGTTAAATGAAATTTTCTTCATATTTTATCACTCGCAAAGTTTTTGGCATTTTTACATTATATCATGCTGATTATTATATATCAATCCGATAAATCCTTGATGTTTTATTCTTTACTTTCATAAAACGAAATCATTGTTACGTTATTGATACATACCGTAACCTTATTTCCCTTTGTACTTACATAGTTTAGTTTTCAATTGTCTTATTCTATTCAATCAACCAGCTGTCTTAGTTGAAGTGTAACATTTCACAATGGATCGTTGGAATCTCTTTGATGTTTTGGACGGAAAAACAGGTCATCGAATAGAATGTTTTTAATAAATGCAGTTGCATTTAAAAAGTCTAATTGTTCACTAAAAGAAAATAAGAAAGAGATACGCTCACTTTTTTTATTTGCTTTGTGGCTGCATAATCTTCCCTTGTGAAGCTAAAACCACTTACAGTTTGAATTTCATCTGCATGGAAGGTACATAGGTAGATACTCTTCTTCAATGTTCATAATATAAAATCCCCTTTTTACTTTCTTTTCTTATTCAACAAAACTGCGACGCTAGTAAAATCAATCATTATTTCTATAATTCTATTAAGTTGGCAATAACCCCTTGATGGAATTGTTACTGTTAAAAGAAAATAATGCGACGCTAGTGATACTTATCACATTAGTCCAAGTCCATTCATATTTTTGACATAAACTATTTTTAAGGATGTATTCAAGTAATCCTTAATCTTAATGCAGGAGGTGAAAATATATGAGTAATGAAACATATGATGAAAACTATAGCGGTGGCGGTAATAACATAAACTCAAGCTTTGCATTGATTGTCGTATTGTTTATTCTCCTTATCATCGTAGGCACTTCTTTTGTAATGAAAGGTTATTAAACTCTATGTGGTGAATAATATTTGATATTTTCCACTTCATTGAGTATTACCACCTCGATTAATACGGATAATGGGCAGGTTCAAACGATCTGCCCTTTATTACAGACGATTTGGCGGATAATACGAAACCACCAATATAAGGGAATTTATTTAGCACGGATTCAAAGAATGTTCAAACTATAGAAAGGAGGGATATTATGGAACCGTTTGTTATGAGAAACATGGGCCGCCGGGTTATGATGAGAGATAGAATGGGTAGAAGACGCATCGGAATGATAGATGGAGTTGTCCCAGGAAGAGGAATGTTTATACGAAATCGCTTTAGAAGAGAATTTTTTCCTTTCTTCTTAATCGCAACACTATTTTTAATATAAAATTAAGTCGGAATGCGATTAGCCCTCTATTTCATACAATTGTATAACTCTTATGTATTAGTATTTAGTAATCAAATACTTTCACCTCATATTTGTTTAAAAAGACAAACATAAAAAGTCGATTCCCTAAATAGATAAAGGGATCGACTTTTTAGATTGAAAATTTATTTTGTTATATCAGCTAATTCTTGTAATGTATTAGTAAATTGATCGTTCAATGATTTAATGCATCCTTTCGGGTACAAACTTCATTAGCGGAGAAAATTGTATCTAATAAAAAAAAGAAAGAAATTGCAGGAAGTAATTGAGAACCATCTAAGTTTCACCGTAGATGACAAAAGGTTTATAACAGTGAAAGTGAAACATGGATGGGAACATAACAAATAGAAATTGCACGATAAATACGATTTTCCCGCAGTTTCTTTACAGTAAAAAACGACCAACTCATTCAGGAGAAGGTCGTTTTTTAGAAGAGGAGGTTCAAAAACGGATTGTTACTCTCTCGATTAATCCAAATAATCTACATCATTTTTGGTTTAGTATCTCATAAAAGTTGCTCCAACAATGATTAGTAAGATAAACAATACTACAATCAATACGAAGGTCGATCCGTTGTTACTGTACCCACCATATGAGCTTTCACCACATCCATACATAATATATCCACTCCTTTCCTAATGATATTTATAGCTTATGAAGAGATTTTGTTATAGATAAGGTAATTTATCATGTATCGAAGAATTAAATTTGCTGGTTTTGTTGGTGCAAATTTTAACTAAACACAGAATTTAGGAAGCTATTTTCAATTAGACTTTCAAGCCCCACCCACAATTAAGTGTGCAGGACAAAATATTATTTACATTTACAAAGAAGCTACCAGCTTAGATAGACTATGTTCATGCGCACGGAATTTATTCCGTCGATGAATAATCTTCACACTTTTGGCAATTGGCTCCAAAGTCAAAGCCCAATCTACCGCTGAGTCTCCTCCACCATCAATAAACTTTAGATAGACGGCTCGCATCATGCAGCCCATCTTTGATGGAGATATTTTATCAGAACATACAATAGCAAAAGTGCAATATTACAAACTTTTTCCTATCTTCATATTCCATGAGAATCAATGAAAAGCAAAAAAAAACAATCACGATTTAATTGGGTTTACTGGAAAATGACATAAATTAACTCATATTTCAAGTAAGATAGCAATACTCAATAATAATTCAAGAAAAATGGAAACTATTTTCCTTCTTTTTGAATAAATAATCCCTGTTAAAAAGGGTATTAATATAAAAAGGAGATGAATGGATGAAAGATCGAATATTCAAGTGGTTGTTGGTTGCCGGGTTTTTATTTTGTTTTCATATAATAGATGTCATGACTGTTTATGCGAATGAGGAACCCTTGGTGAATGTATCGCGACAATGGTGGAAAGCGGACGTACGGGATAATCCGAAAGAAGATTTTCCTGACCCTAAAGGAGTATCTGAAAATCCCGAGCGGGAACGTAAGCAGCCTGTTGACCTGAGAATTTTACAACAACGGTATCCAGATATATTTTTCTTACAAGGTCCTACTGATCAAAAACGAGTTGCTTTAACTTTTGATGATGGTCCTGACCCACGTTTTACAAAGAATGTATTAGATGTATTAAACCAGTACAATGTACCAGCAACTTTCTTCATGTTAGGTTCAAAAGCCGTTGCTAATCCTAAAATTGTAAAGCAAGTTCAAAACGGGGGCCATGTAATCGGAAACCATACGTACTCCCATCCTAACCTTGTTGAAGAATCCAACTTGGAGACCCTAGAGCGGGAAGTAACTAGAACGGAAAATGCTCTTAACGACATTATTGGTTACCGGACAAAATTATTTAGACCACCATATGGCTTCTTATACAATGAATTAGTCGACAAGCTTGGCGAAATGAACTATTACGTTATTGCCTGGTCGGTTGATTCGTTGGATTGGCAGGAAGACCCGCCGGAAGTTATTGCTTCGAATGTATTAGACAACATTCATCCAGGCGCGATTATTCTTATGCACGATGGGGCAGAATCGGGCGGAGATCGAACCAATACAATCAAATCGCTTCACCAAATTATCCCGGCACTGCAAAAGCAAGGCTACGAGTTTGTCACGGTTCCAGAATTGTTGAATATTCCTTTTAAGAAATAGAATGTATCTCTTGTTAACAACTTATTTTAGGTTCAATTGATACGTATTCGTTTATTTGGTGGTAAATCTGAAACGCCAAGTCCATAGATTACAAGGTCAATTCATCGTCAGCTTTAGTAAATGCAGCTGCATCTGTCGTTGGTGAAATACCAGTACAAACCCAGTGTTGACAAGGTATTTAGGAAAGATCTGCTTACAGCAAAGGGAAAACTCTTATTACAGGAACACACTATCTCCTATGAAAAAATTTAATACTGAAAACTACATACCTTGTTGGTTTAGTTTATTAGAGAAACCTCATTTGCTTATGATAAGGTTCACCGTAGTTATTTAAGAGGCAAAAAGCAGCATTGGAAATTACCTTTCAATGCTGCTTCTAATTAGTCAATGCAAACAAACTACGATACAATAAATCCTCGCCACTGATTGGTATTGGTTTCTTAATTCATCTTGTAGCTTTTTCTACTAGTTATTCTTTTCTCCAGTTAACTTAGTTCTCTGTACAATATTATTAACACCTTGATTATTTTAATTAAGCTTTAATGAAATAGAATTTGATTCTTGAGTTACAACAATATTTTGTTGTTCAGAGTTTCCATCTGTATATTTTACAATTACTTCGATTATTATGTCATCAACTATTACATCGTTACCATCATGAGGAATTGCAAGTGTATATTTATATTTATCCTGTTCATTATACATAACTGTATAGGAATTCCCGATTTCCTTTATACCTTGGTATATATCTGAACCAGGCTCACCGTAAATTATATATATTTTTTCTAATAACAACCTGTCTTTGTTTTCTATCTCTTTAGTTGTAAGTGTAACATCTTCAATAAAATTTCCTTTGTTTATTGTATAAGTGATTGAGTCGATATGTTCTCCAGTTATATTTAACATAACATTTGTAAAAATTAAATTAGCTCCATCACCACTTACACTATTTAAAACACCTACTCTATGTTCAGTTGATAATTCAAAAGTAGCTTTTTCTGATGAAAGATTTGTATTAAGCTGATTACCATCATCACTCAATGCATAAGCTGTGATTGCAAAATTTGCAACTTGGAGCTCTCCATTCTTATTAAAAAATGGAATGCCTATCATAACTGACAATAGGATTCCAAATGCACATGCTACCGAAATCCACCTTTTTAAATTTAATGCTCCCGATTTTTTATTTTCTATAATATTGCAATTCTCTTTCACACGATTTTTCATAGTTTTTGACATTTCAATAGAATTAACAGCATCTTTGATTTTATCAAAGTCCATCATTCATTCTCCTTTCGATATCTTTCTCGAATAAGCGCTCTTCCCCGTTGTAATCGCTTTTTTACTGCTGATGTAGTAATGGCAAGTATTTTTGCTATTTCCTCTACTTTATATCCCACTACATAATAAAGTAATAATACAATCTTCTGTTTATTTGGTAATTTCATAAGATGGTCGAGCAAACCATAGTTTTCATCACCTTTACAATATAGTTGCAAATCATTAATATCCATATGTTTACGAATAATATTGTACCTTCTCATATTCTTGCAGCGATTAGTGGCAATAGTAATCAACCATGCTTTCTCATGTTCTGAATCGTTAAAAATTGGAGATTTAGTTAAATAAGTAATAAAAGTGTCTTGTACGACATCCTCTGCATCATTCTCATTGCATAGAATAACAAGACATATTCTAAATAGCATATTGCCATATGTATCAACAATTCGCTCTATATCTAGTTCAGTCGAACAAACTAATTGTTGCAACATGCATCAACTCCTTTCACTTATAACACAAATGAAGATACCATTTGGTGACTTTCTGTATAAAATAATTTTATGAAAATAATTTTAGCTTAATTTAAGCATCATTAGATGTTGTTGTAGGAATATGAGTGTCTATAGTGAACAAAAGGCTAGAAAAAAAACATCATAACTAATACGTAACCCGTTCAGTTCAGTGGTACAATTATTCGAGATAACACTCAAATCGGTATTCGAATATTTAACAAAAGCACTCGTTGGTTGAATAAGGTTTTGCCACTCTTTGGATTAACATTGTACTTATACAGAAAAAAGAGACACCATAATAAAATGATGACTCTTTCTTATTCAGTGAATTAATCTCAGACAAATCGCCAAAAGTATAATTCTTCTGTTTCTTTATACATTTCCGCCCCTGATTTTTCTAAAACCCTGTGCGATGGAATATTATCTTTATCTGTATCAGCAATAACGAAAATAACATCGGGCTGATTTAACAACCAGTTTTTCAAATTATTAATAGTTTCCGTCATATAGCCGTTTCCTTGAAATTCAGGGAGAGTATAATAACCTATTACTACTTCACCATTTTCATTTGGAAGACCTTTTAACATTATTCCTCCAATACTACAGTTTTTATCTTTCGACACGATTAACCAATTGGTATACCAAATATAATTTTCCTCATCACCTAACAACTTTGAAAGTCTTATTTCCATAGCTTGTTTAAGTTCAGGACTAAGAAATCCCCCTCTGTTAGGATAGAAGTCGTACGAGGCTAACGTGATATGATTAAGTAAATTACACGGAGGTCGATCGATATGACAAAACAAAATGGAA
>NZ_JBIWEX010000047.1:0-8474 GCF_044762745.1 Psychrobacillus sp. NPDC096426
AAATCATTCCTTCGAATCCAGTGTATAAAATTCAAAAAGTGATAGTCTACAAGAGAAGGTTGGATTATCATTTACACAAAAATATTGACAGTCCCGTTATAAAAAATAAAAAATGGCACTTAAAAATAAAAAAGATAATAGAAGAGAAATAATTAATTTAACCTTTATAAGCGTGAAATAATATTTACAAAAATCCAACACTTTGTTAATAGTTGGTAACTAAACTAGTAAAGAATTCTATTTGCAAGAGGAGGAAATTTGTTAGATGAAAAAATACATTTATTTGGGTGTTACATTTTTATTGGCACTTTTTTTAGTTGCCTGTGGAAATAATGAAACTCCAGCAGAATCCAATGGGGTATCAAGTGATGCAACTAATGAAGAAACGATTACTCTTGAAAAATTGTCGATCGGATTTGTTCCTTCAAGAGATCCAGAAGAAATTATCACAGCAACTGAACCACTAAAAAATTTATTAACAGAAGAATTAGCAACACTTGGTTATAAAGTAGATGAAGTCGATATCACTGTTGGTACTAACTATGAAGCAGTTGGTGAGGCACTTTCAGCTGGAACTACTGATATCGGTCTTATCCCTGGTGGCACATATGTACTATATGATGACGGTGCAGAAGTAATCTTAACTTCTACTCGTGCTGGACTAAGTAATGATTCAGATTCTGCGAAAGACTGGAATGCTAACGAGCCAACGAAACCAACTGACACGCAAGCCACTTCTTACCGTGCATTAATTATTGCTGGCCCATCTGAAAAAGGAAAGGCGATCGCTGCGAAAATTAATAACGGGGAAGAATTAACATTTGAAGATGTAAACAGCGCAAACTGGAGTGTTATGTCATCTTCATCACCAGCAGGCTATATTTATCCAGCATTGTGGTTACAAGAAAATTTTGATAAAACTATTACAGATTTGGCGAATGTTGTGCAAGTTGACTCTTACGGAAGTGCATTTGCTCAATTAGCAGTTGGACAAACGGACGTGTTAGTAACATATGCAGATGCTCGTCGTGACAACGAAGAAAAGTGGACTACAGAATTTAATCGTACAGCTTCCATTTGGGAAGAAACAGATGTAATTGGTGTTACACCAGGAATCTATAACGATACTATTAGCGTAAGTAAAAACTCTAAAATTATGGACGATGCGCTAAAACAAGCTTTACAAAAAGCTTTCATTAACATTTCTAAAACAGATGCAGGAAAAGAAGTTATTTCTATCTACAATCACGAAGGATACAAAGAAGCGGTTGACGCAGATTATGACAATGAACGTAAAGCACAAGAAATCGTACAACAATTAGGATCAAAATAAAATATTTAATTATTTCAACCAAAAGGATGGGGACATTTAATTAATGTTCTCATTTTTTAACGTATTAAGAAATTGATTGGAGATTATAATGATTAAATTTATTGGTGTTGAGAAAAAATATCCAAATGGTTTATTAGCTTTAAATAACATAAACTTGACTATCGAAAAAGGTGAATATGTTGCTGTCATTGGATTGTCTGGTGCAGGAAAGTCGACGTTAATCCGGTGTATTAATCGTATGCATGACATTACGGATGGTAAGCTCATCGTAAATGATGTGGAAGTAGTGAAACTAAGAGGTCAAGAAGTTCGCCAATTTAGAAGAAATATAGGCATGATTTTTCAATCTTTTAATCTTGTTACACGTACAACGGTATTGAAAAATGTCCTAGTTTCCTTCGTACCTGATCTGCCTCTTTGGCGTAAAATCTCCGGTATATTTACGAAACAACAAAAAATGCAAGCTTTAACTGCACTCGATCAAGTAGGCATTTTGGATAAAGCATATACACGAGTAGACCAACTATCAGGCGGACAGCAGCAACGAGTGGCACTCGCGCGAACTTTAGCACAAAATCCCGATATTATTTTAGCAGATGAGCCTGTAGCTTCATTAGACCCTGTAACAGCGGGTCAAGTTATGGATGATTTTAAAAAAATTAATCAAGAAATGAATATTACAGTTATCATGAATATTCACCATGTCGACTTAGCATTAGAATATGCAGATCGTATTATCGGCATCAGAAAAGGTGAAGTAGTCTTTGATGGGAAGTCTTCTATGGTGGATCAAAGCGTGTTAGATCACATTTATGGACGTGCACAATCGAGTGAAGTTAGTGAAGAAGGGGCACAGATGAATCATGTTTGACAAAATATTTGTTCCGAAGAAAATCATATTACCTAACGGAAAAGTAGTTTTGGAAAAAAGATCTTACACCCCGTTGATACTATTAATATTGCTCATCGCTACAATCATTTCGGTCCGTATTACAGGATTTAGTATGGAAGTAATAGTGAAAAGAATCAAAGAGTTTTTCTTCATCTTAGATCAAATGATTCCCCCGAACTGGGAATACACCCCTAAGCTTTGGCAACCATTAATGGACACAATAAAGATGTCATTACTTGGTTCAGTGTTAGGGGCAGCTGTAGCGTTACCTGTTGCTATTCTAGCTTCCTCCAATATTATTAAAAGTCCGATAGTCGTTTCTATCGTTAAATTTTTACTAAGTATTCTTCGAACTTTGCCAACTTTAGTAGCAGCACTTATTGCAACATTTATATTTGGTTTAGGTACGATGGCAGGTACTGTTGCAATTTTTTTATTTACGATTGCGTATGTTGCAAAGCTGTTGTATGAGCAAATTGAAAATGCGAATATGGACGCATATGAAGCGATGGAGTCGATGGGTTTGACTCGGATTCAAGCATTTCGATACGCAATATTTCCCCAAGTTTTGCCCAACTATTTATCCACTTCTTTATTCTGCTTTGAAGGGAACGTTCGTTATGCCTCGATTTTAGGATATGTAGGTGCAGGTGGTATTGGTCTTCTATTAAATGAGGGAATCGGCTGGCGAAATTATGCAAATGTCGGCATAATTCTGCTCATGCTTGCCATTACAGTATTCATCATCGAAAACATAAGTGAACATTTCAGAAAGAAGTTAGTTTAAGGAGGAAATTGTATGAATGCTATTGAAAAGCAACTGCTGTCAGAAAAGAAGAATTATCAATATATTACATGGATTTTCATTATTGTTTTTATATTATTTATTTGGTCGCTTTCAGCGATTCAACTGAATAATATGGGGGCAAGTGGCTTAACGATTGCGAAAAATATTATAGCTGGTATTTTACACCCAGATTTAGATTTACTCCTTAACTTTACGGAAAAAGGTGTCGCTTACTTACTCATTGAAACAATGGCTATTGCCTTTTTAGGAACAATTATTGGCGCTATTTTAGCAATTCCACTAGCTTTTCTATCAGCTTCCAATGTTGTGCCAAAGCCGCTTGCCTTTGTGACGAAAATATTATTGATTGGCATACGTACAATTCCAGCAATTATTTACGGATTAATGTTTATTCGTGTAACTGGTCCAGGCCCATTTGCGGGAGTTTTAACGATGTCATTAACATCCATAGGAATGCTATCGAAACTATACGCAGATGTTATTGAAGACTTAGATACTAGCGTCTTAGAATCGATGACATCCATTGGTTGTACAATGTTTGAAAAGATCCGTTATGGCATTATCCCACAATTATTTGCCATGTTTTTATCTATTGTTATTTATCGATTTGACATGAATTTACGCGATGCATCTGTATTAGGACTAGTTGGTGCTGGAGGAATCGGCGCACCACTCATCTTTGCAATGAGATCCTATCGCTGGGAGGAAGTTGGGTCTATTTTAATTGGGTTAGTACTCCTGATACTAATCGTTGAATTTATATCCAACAAAATTCGAAATAAACTAGTAAGAGGATATTAGATTAGCAGAGGATACATACAGCGGAGTCGTTTCATCTTAAAGCGATACGACCATTTAAATATAAATGTCTATTTGACGTTTTCCAAAGTATTCTATAATATAGATAAGTACCCGACTTAATCGGGAGAGGTTCATAGCTGATACCCTCTATAAAAAACTATGGATACATGACTTTTCGCCATGTCCATATTTGGACATGGCTTTTTTTATGTAATATCCAAAAGTTTGGAATAGAATCATTGGTCTAGCCTCTCTTAAAAGTGTTGGGAAACATTTTACAGGGAGGTTTTTATTATGTCTGGCAGAAGCCAAGAAGAAGGTTTGAAGGATTTGACTTTGTTAGGTAATCAGGGAACTCAATATTCATTTGAGTATGCACCGGAAGTATTGGAGTCGGTAGATAGTCTGCATTCTAATCGTGATTATTTCGTGAAATTTAATTGTCCAGAGTTCACTAGTTTATGTCCGATTACACAACAGCCTGATTTCGCAACGATGTACATATCGTACATACCGGATAAAAAAATAGTAGAGAGTAAATCACTAAAGTTATATTTGTTTAGTTTTAGAAACCATGGCGATTTCCATGAAGATTGTGTCAACATTATCATGAACGATTTAATTAAATTACTGGATCCAAGGTATATTGAAGTTTGGGGCAAGTTCACTCCGCGTGGTGGAATTTCCATTGATCCGTGGTGCAATTACGGAAGACCAGGTACTAAATATGAAGAGATGGCAAATTATCGTTTGATGAATCATGATCTTTACCCTGAAAAAATAGATAATCGATAATTGAATAGTCCGCGTGATGAAGGAAGAGGTTTTTAGCTACCCTCTTTAAAAAACTAAGAAGAAAACGGCATTCTTTTTAGGGTGCCGTTTTTTCGTTATAAGGGAGTTTTATAGATGAAGCAGGAAAAAGCAATCATTGTGTTTAGCGGGGGTCAGGACAGCACGACTTGTCTGTTCTGGGCAAAAGAACGTTTCAAAGAGATTGAGGCAGTGACTTTCGATTATGGGCAAAGGCATCGTCTTGAAATTGAGTGTGCGAAAGCAATAACAGAGGAACTTGGTATTAAGCATCATATTTTGGATATGTCCCTTTTGAATCAACTTGCACCGAATGCATTGACTCGAGATGACATAGAGGTAGAGGACGGTGAAGAAGGGGGGCTACCTTCGACTTTTGTACCCGGGCGGAATCTACTTTTTCTTTCATTTGCAGGTGTTTTGGCGAGTCAAGTAGGAGCCAAGCATATTGTAACTGGTGTTTGTGAAACGGATTTTAGCGGATATCCCGATTGCCGAGATATGTTTGTTAAATCCTTAAACGTAACGTTAAATTTAGCGATGGACGCTACCTTTGTGATTGATACACCGCTCATGTGGTTGAACAAGGCGCAGACATGGGAGCTTGCTGATAGCCTCGGTGTGCTTGAGTTTGTGCGGGAAAGAACGTTGACCTGCTATAACGGTGTAATTGCAGACGGCTGTGGGGAATGCCCAGCGTGTAAGCTGCGGAATAAAGGGCTTGATGAGTATTTAAGCTTCAAGAAGGAGTCCTGAGGCATGGCCAATTTTAGGATTGTCGATAAGCTTCAAAAAATAGATGTAGATATACAAAGTAATCAATTAAACTATCATTCCAAACGTGTTCTAGTGAGCAAAGAATTTACTTTCGATGCTGCCCATCATTTACATAACTATGAAGGTAAATGTAAAAATCTGCACGGTCATACGTATCGTGCCGTATTAGGATTAAGTGGATACACGGATGAACGCGGTTTGCTGATTGATTTTGGCGATATAAAAGAAATATGGAAACAAAAAATAGAGATTTATTTGGATCATCGTTATTTAAATGAAACCCTTCCGCCGATGAATACAACTGCAGAAAATATCGTTGTCTGGATTTACGAAAAGTTAGCTGAAGCCTTACTTGAGGAACAACGATATAACGGGGCGCGTGTAGAATTTATCAGGCTGTATGAAACTCCGACAAGCTATGCTGAAGCGAGAAGGGAGTGGATGGAAGTTGAGTAAGGTACCTGTTATGGAGATTTTTGGACCGACGATTCAAGGTGAGGGAATGGTAGTAGGCCAGAAGACAATGTTTGTTCGAACTGCAGGCTGTGACTATTCTTGTTCTTGGTGTGATTCATCGTTTACATGGGATGGTAGCGGCAAGCATCTTATTGTACAAATGACGGCAGAAGAGATTTGGTCTGAATTAAAGCGTCTTGGAGGCAATGGTTTTTCCTTTGTTACGCTCTCGGGTGGAAATCCGGCTCTTCTTCGAAATTTGGAATCAGTCATTGCTATTTTAAAAGAAAACGACATAAAGATCGGTGTGGAAACACAAGGAAGCAAATGGCAGGAATGGCTGTATGATATCGATGAACTGACGATTTCGCCAAAGCCACCTAGTTCTGGAATGCTCACAGATTTTTCTATGCTCTCCGATATCATCGGAAAACTTAAAAAACGAAACAGCGAGCAGCATATTTCCCTGAAAATAGTCGTTTTCACTCAAGCGGATTATGAGTATGCAAAGCAAGTTCACCTTCGATACCCAACGATCCCATTTTATCTCCAGGTCGGTAATGATGATATTAAGACGACTGATAATCCACGGCTAATCAACCATTTATTAGAGAAGTACGAAGAGCTGATCGACTGGGTGATTGCAGATGAGGAATTAAGAAATGTCAAAGTACTACCACAGCTACACGCTCTCGTTTGGGGAAATAAAAGAGGCGTATAGCCACAAAAATTTGTTTGAGG
Source organism: Psychrobacillus sp. NPDC096426 (assembly GCF_044762745.1). Classification (NCBI taxonomy): domain Bacteria; kingdom Bacillati; phylum Bacillota; class Bacilli; order Caryophanales; family Bacillaceae; genus Psychrobacillus; species Psychrobacillus sp. NPDC096426. The sequence continues at coordinate 6,622 of NZ_JBIWEX010000047.1, forward strand.
AGTAACATCATGAGAATATTATTTTATTTATTATCTATAGTCACCGCAAATGTGGTTACCGCGGCATTTGCACCATTACAGTTTGGCATGTTTATCGTCCCTATGGGAACTCTTTTGATCGGAGCAACCTTCATTTTCCGTGATCTTGTACAAAATAAATACGGAAGGGCAAAGACGTATTTATTTATTGTTTTAGCTTTGGCCCTATCGGCATTGGTTTCATTCATACTTGGGGACACGCTATTGATAGTGGCGGCATCTGCACTGTCATTTGTTGTCGCTGAAACAGCTGATACCGAGATCTATACGAGGTTAAAACTACCAATGGCATGGCGTGTGTTCTACAGCGGAATTGTCGGAGGGTTTCTAGATTCTGCGATTTTCGTAGTAATTGGCTTAAGTCCACTTGGTGCCAATTTTCTTCCTTGGGAAGCTGTACCATTCGCTATTTTAGGACAAATTATCGTGAAAACGGTTATCCAAATGTTCGGTGCGCTGATTTTGAATCAAGTTTATGTACGTAAGGAAAGAAGTCTTATTTCAGAATAACCCAAAAAATAGCCCTCCAATGTATCGAAAGTTTTCGGTTCATTGGAGGGCTTCCCTAGTGATACTCTTCACATTTTACTTAGATTCGATAGCATCTAATATTGTTTTAAAACTACTTTCAATATGGATTCTCATTTCTTTTTCAGCTAAATTGGCGTCTTGATTTTTAATGGCAATAAATATCTTTTCATGATCATCTACAAAATCACTAAAATTACTCAAATGTTCTTTTAATATCCGTGTTCTAATAAATAATATTTTAGTTTTAATAGTATCGCAGATTTTTATCAGTTGTTCATTATTGGATGCTGCATGAATGATATCGTGAAAAGCTTGGTTGAGAATGGTTAAACTTTTCTTGTTGTTGTCTTTCAATGCTTGCTTTGAATCTGAAATCACTTTTTCTAGCTGTATTATTTCATTTGAAGAAATACGTTGAGTAGCTAACTTCGCGGCTAAAGACTCTATACTTATTCTACATTCATAGACATCTGAGATTTCTTTTTTGTCTGGATTGTAAATAGATATAATTTTGTCATTTCTTATTAGCAGACCATCTTTTAATAGCATTTGAAATGCTTCTCTGATAGTTCCTCTACTAACCCCTAGCTGCTCGGCTACTCTCGTTTCAATTATTCTTTCACCTGGAAGAATGTCGCCATCCATAATTTGTTCTTTAATTATATGATAAACCTGGTTATGCAACAGATCCGTTTTTTGTATTTGTGTCATGTGGGCCTCCAATTCTTCTCGACTTATTTTATTATACATATAGACAATACGCTAAACCAATATAGCAATTACCTAGATATTACATCTTCCGACGGTCGACGGTCAACTGTTGACAAAGATATGGGGAGTGGTGTATTATTCGAAATGTCTAAAAATTATAAAAAAGAGCGCTTTCAAAATGAGTTTGAAGAGGTGGAATTATGAATCAGAAGAAAAAATCTGGTGCACTAGAAGGAATAAAAGTTTTAGAATTGGGTTCTCTTGTCGCGGGACCTTTTGCCGGTAGATTATTTGCAGATTTTGGAGCAGAAGTTATTAAAGTTGAACCACCTAAAAAAGGGGATCCAATTAGGAAATGGAGGGTTTTACACGAAGGTACTTCCTTATGGTGGTATGTACAATCTCGAAATAAACAAAGTGTAACCTTAGATTTACGAACAGAAGAAGCTCAAGAAATAATAAAAAAGTTGGCTAAAGATGGACTAACCTAAAATAGTGAGACAATATAAAACACCTTCGGTAATGGTACACTTAAAACAAGTACTTAAATCGGAGGTGTTTTTGCATGGGCA
>NZ_JBIWEX010000048.1:0-7934 GCF_044762745.1 Psychrobacillus sp. NPDC096426
CTCTTTTCTAGGATTGGTTGTGGTGACTTAATTCTACCAAGAAAAGGTCTTCCTTTTTTGTATTTATTCATTTACACAAAATATTTTACACTCTCTTTATAACTTACTTTCTACAATTTTTTTCAATTATGTACTTTCGGTGTATACTACATTTGTATTGTTTTTTTAACGTAACGTTTCAAGGAGGAATTATCGATGCATAACATTCAAGATATTAGAGAAACTAGAGATTTCATTATGAGTAAGACAAAACATCGCCCTGTGATTGGATTAATTTTAGGTTCGGGGCTAGGAAGTCTTGCCGATGACATACAAAACGCTGTTAAAATTCCTTATAGCGAGATTCCACACTTTGCTAGATCGGAAGCAATCGGTCATGCAAACGAACTTGTTATTGGCGAATTAAACGGGAAGATTGTAGCTGCGATGAAAGGTCGTTTTCATTATTATGAAGGATTTACTTTAGATGAAGTAACTTTCCCAGTACGTGTGATGAAAGCGCTAGGTATAGAAAATGTAATCATTACAAATGCTTGCGGTGCAGTGAATACAAGCTTTAGCCCTGGAGATTTAATGTTAATTACGGACCATATCAATTTAACAGGCGCTAATCCATTAATAGGGCCAAACAACGACGAATTAGGAACTCGTTTCCCTGATTTATCTCAAGTATATAACCCGGAGTTACGCAATATTGCGAACAAAGTAGCAAACGAACAAAATATACCATTACAGCAAGGTGTATATGCTTGGTGGAGTGGTCCTACTTACGAAACTCCAGCTGAAATTCGTATGATTCGCACATTAGGAGCGGATGCTGTAGGTATGTCGACAGTACCAGAGGCGATTATAGCTACTCATGGCGGGATGAAAGTTCTTGGTATTTCTTGCTTAACGAATATGGCATGTGGAATTTTAGACCAGCCATTGAACCACGATGAAGTAATTGAAGTAGCTAGTCAGGTTAAAGTTAAATTTGTGGGCTTGGTAAAAGGAATTTTGGAAGAGATATAAAAAAATGTCCCTGTGTGAGAAACAATTCCAAATTGTTTGCGACACAGGGACAAAAAATCACTTTCACAACTTATTAGATTTTTTCATATCCTCCACAAAAGCTCTTACCTTTTCCTCTTTCGTCGCCCATGATGTTACTAATCGAATCGCCGAATGGGTAGAATCAACCTTTTGCCATACAATAAATGCGTAGTTTTTTTGAAGCTCTGTAATCAGTGCATTCGGTAATATTGGAAAGATTTGATTCGATGGTGAATAGGTTAAAAATGAAAAATGGGCATTGCTACATTCTTCCCTAAGAATGGCTGCCATCTTATTCGCATGTTGAGCCAATTCGAAAAACAAATCATCCCGGAACAGCTCATAAAATTGACTACCTAAAAGTCTCCCTTTTGCTAGAAGAGCCCCTTTTTGTTTCAAATGAAAACGAAAATCTTCTTTTAAAGAATTACAGCAAATGACTAACGCCTCGCCTATAAGAGCACCATTCTTGGTCCCGCCAATATAGAAAGCATCCACAAGTGATGGAATGTCACTTAGCTTTAAGTCATTATCATCAGAGCACAGCGCTGACCCCAGTCTTGCCCCATCCATATATAATATAAGATTATGCTCTTTACAAAAATCGCTTAAATCCGTCAGTTCACTCTTCCTGTAGATAGATCCAATTTCTGTTGAATTTGATAGGTAAACCAACTTTGGTTTTACCATATGTTCATCTGTATGTAGGTCCAGAACTTCTTTTATTAGAGAGGGATTCAGTTTTCCATCTTTCGTTTCTACCGATATGACTTTATGTCCAGTAGCTTCAATCGCACCTGTTTCATGTGTAAAAATATGACCTGTACTAGCAGCGATTGCAGCTTCATGTGGTCTGAGAAAAGCGGAAATTGCCGTTAGGTTTGTTTGGGTACCGCCCGATAGTAGGTGTATATCAACGTCCTGTCTCCCTAATTTCTCCTTCAAAAGCTCGATTGCTTTTTGAGTAAAGCTATCATCTCCATAGCCTTCTTCTTGTACATAATTCGAATCTATTAAAGCCTGTAAAATTCTAGGATGTGCTCCTTCAGCGTAATCATTCTTGAAGCTATACATATAAATTCCTCCACTCATTGAATATCGTTATTGCATATTAGATATTGTATCATGCTAGATCATCTATATTGAATCCGGAGCTTATTAAAATGTAACGGGTTCTAATACAAGTTTAATTGTTTTACAAACTCAATCATCAACTACCTTTTAGTGAGTTGCATTGTTAAAATACTAGTTATATGGTAGGATTAGTTAGTGATTAATATTCTAATAATTCGAATAAATTTTGAAGGGTGGGTTTACTTATGAAGTATGGTTTTTGGTTGCCCGTTTTCGGAGGATGGCTACGTAATGTAGAAGATGAAAATATGCCCGCTACATTTGATTATGTTAAAAAAGTGGCACAAAATGCGGAAAAATTAGGCTTTGATATGACACTCATTGCGGAGTTAAACCTAAATGATATTAAAGGAATGGAAGCTCCTACATTAGATGCATGGTCTACAACAGCGGCAATTGCAGCGGTTACGAATAAATTAGAAATTTTAACTGCCATCCGCCCAGGTTTTTACAATCCAGCATTGTTTGCAAAAACTGCGTCGAATATCGACCATATTAGTGGAGGTAGAATTTCGCTAAACGTTGTATCCGCTTGGTGGGAAGAAGAAGCGCGACAATATGGCGGTGTTTTCACTGCTCACGATGAGCGTTATGCCCGTACTGAGGAATTTCTCGAGGTATTAAAGGGCTTATGGACACAAACACCTTACTCATTCAAAGGGAAATTTTACGAACTTGAAAATACGTACCTATCACCTAAACCAATTCGCAATCAACATATCCCCCTATATGCAGGAGGAGAAAGTGAAGCAGGAAAACAAGCAATAGCAGAAACATGTGACTCATACGTTATGCATGGTGGCACGATTGAAGAGGTACAAGAGAAGATTGAAGATATGAAAAAACGACGTGTACAGCTTGGCAAAGAGGCATTTGATACATTTGGAATGTCTGCCTATATTGTCTGCCGTGATACGGAGGAAGAGGTGCAAGCTGAGCTAGCACGCATTCAAAATATACAAGAAGATAGCCCAGGTTATGCAGGCTATCAAGATTTCATTAGTAAATCTCAGCTTAATGTTAAAATTAGCTTAGAGGATTATTCCGTATCAAACCGCGGCTTACGTCCGAACTTAATTGGCACACCAGAACAAATTGCGAAAACAATTTTAGCGTATGAAGAGGTGGGCGTGAACTTGCTCATTCTTCAATTTTCTCCACAACTGGAAGAAATGCAACGTTTCTCTGAAAAAGTCATACCAATTGTTGAACAGCTTAGATCTCAAAAGTTAGGAGCTAAATAATATGTCAAAAATTTATGTTATTCACGAAAATGATGAATGGACAATTCATTTAACGAAACGATTAGAAGAATTAGCGCTACCTTACGAACTATGGCATTTAGATGAGGGTATCGTTGATTTGACAGCGACTCCTCCAGAAGGTGTTTTCTATAGTCGTATGAGTGCTTCATCCCATACTCGCAATCACCGTTATGCTCCAGAACTAACGGCTGGAGTGCTTGCATGGTTGGAGTTTCATGGACGTACAGTATTTAATGGTACAAGTGCACTTTCGTTAGAATTAAGTAAAATTAATCAATACCTCGCATTAGAAAAAGCAGGCATTCGCGCTCCTAAAACAATCGGTGCAGTTGGCAAAGAGCAAGTCATAAAAGCTGCTGAAAGATTAGGGAAAGCTTCTTTTATTACAAAACATAATCGTGCTGGAAAAGGGTTAGGCGTACAATTATTCCACTCCATTGATGCGTTAAAGGCTTACTTAAACAGTGAGCTATATGATGAACCAGTGGACGGCATTACATTAATTCAAGAATACATTAAAGCACCAGAATCGTTTATTACCCGAGCTGAATTTGTAGGCGGAAAATTTGTATATGCAGTCAAAGTAGATACCTCAAACGGGTTCGAACTTTGCCCGGCAGACGCTTGCCAAATCGATGATCTATTCTGCCCTGTCGGTGAGCAAGTGGAAGAAAAGCCGCAATTTGAAATCATCCACGAGGTAGATCCAGAACAAATTGCACAATATGAGGCTTTTTTACAAGCCAACAAAATAACAGTGGCAGGCATTGAATTTATCTCAGATGAGAACGGTACAGTGTACACTTACGACATTAATACAAACACAAACTATAACAGTGATGCAGAAGCGAAGGAAGGTAAGTACGGTATGCTGGAGTTAGCCAAATTCCTTGAAAAAGCATTGGAAGCACAAAAAGTACCCGTATAAAAAGAAAGAGCCGTTTCAGAACCTCCTTTTGGATAATTCGAAACGGCTGTTTTATTCTATTTTGACTTCGTTTTTCTAACACAAAGACAGGGTTTAACAAATGAATATATCCCGCCGGTTCAACTGGAAGCCCTAACAAGTACCAAACGACAAGAAGTACTATCCACACGATTCCAAAGAATAAAGTGTATGGGAATAAAGCTGAAATTAACGTTCCCAATCCAATATTCTTATCATACTTTTTCGCAAATGACAGTAATAAGACTAGATATGGAAGCATCGGAGTAATCGGATTTGTAATAGAATCCCCCACACGATAAATTACCTGCGTGAACGCTGGATGATAATCCAAATACATGAACATCGGCACGAATATTGGAGAATAATATATAATATTTGATGCGATATTGGAGAAGTACTAATAACGAGCCAGTTAATTGCGAACAATTTATGAAAATTTATATAACTAATATCACTATTAAATACCATGGAGAAACCCCAAAATAAAAAGAAACACGCATCTACAGTATGCGCGTTTCTTTTTATTTATATGTAGACATTGTTTCGTTTCTAAAACAAACGTAAAAATGTATCTTTACAAGTTTTAATAATCACAACTATTTTGAACTGTGTCTGATGCAGGGATGAAATTCAGAAACTTGACAATTCTTTTATCCCCTTTTACTTCCAGCAAATGAATACCCGTATCCCCTGTTGCAAAAACAAACTCATTATTAATTGGCTGTCGCAAAAACGCCTTTAATAAATGAGATATCAATCCACCATGCGATACAATTGCAATCCTTTCACAATTCGAATAATCAAACAAAACCTTATGATAAATCCTTTCTGCACGATAACGAAACTCCAAGTCTGATTCACCATTTTCGATTGGAATATGAGCAGGTCTCCCATTTGGAGGTATCGGATATTTTATAGCAGCTTCTTCCCTAGAAAGCCCTGCTAACACACCATTATTAAACTCCATCAAATCTTTTTCTTCTAATAGCTCGCATCCAACTGCTCCCTGTATTATCAAAGCTGTGCTCTTCGCCCTTTTTAACGGGCTTGTTAAAATTATATCTGGGGGAAAATGGGACGCTACATATGTGGCCATCCTCTTTGCTTGCTGCTCGCCAAGCGCTGTTAACGAAAAATCCGCCCTCCCCTCATGCACTCCTAATAGATCCGCTTCTGATTGTCCATGCCTAATAACTAGTATTTCCAATAGATTCACTCCTCAAGAGATTAATGGTTGAACTTAATCGTCAACTTACTTTAAGATTCTTTCATTGGTAATAATTACTTGAACGAACAAGAACTAGTGTTCTATAATTAATAGAGTTAAATATGGAGGTGTAATGAATGAGACCTATTCTAACAAAAGAAATGAATGTAGAGAGTTTTAAAGATTACTATTGGTTAAAAGAAGAATTACAAACATTTTGTAGAAAACATGGAATTAGTGCTGCTGGCTCTAAAATAGAAATATCGGATAGAATCGAGACGTTTCTTCATACAGGAGAAATAAAAAAACCTATTAGAAAATCAAGGGCAACTAGGAAAGACGAACTACAAGCCGATTTATGTCTGGATACGGTCATTACGGAAAACCATCGTTGCAGTCAAGATGTGAGAGCCTTTTTTAAGTCTGCTATTCCTAACTTTCACTTCTCTACCTATATCCAAAACTACTTTAAAAACAATATCGGAAAAACGTATCGTCATGTTGTAGATGCTTGGTATGAGGAAGAAAAACGAAAAAAGGACCCCACTTACAAGAAAAAGATTGCACCTCAATTTGAATACAACCAATTCATTCGTGACTTTTTTGCTGACTCGAAAAATCAAGGAAAAAGCCATGATGAAGCGATTGAAGCCTGGAACATCATCAAGAAGCTTCCTGGGAATAATAAATACGACCCTACTAACTAACTTTTGAGTACTCTGTCTGTGTTAGAAATACTTAGGTTAAATTAAACAAAAGTGAATGTTTTCTGACATAGGGATTAATGCACAATTATTATTTAGATAAGATATAAAAACACTGCCAAATATCAAAAACCTTACCTATCCCTCCGCAGCTAGCCATTTGTCGGCATTTCTGGAATCTCCGGAACAGGAAAGACAAAGATTGCTCAATTGTTTGCTGAAAGTATAAGTTTATTCCGATTAGTCCTGGTTGGAGCAATAGCTCAGAATTGCTTAGATATGTTTGTGCTTTGATGAATAAAGCAAGTTTGTCTCAAGAAAAGCCTTTAGATATGTATAAAAAATTAACATAAATATTTACAATCTTATCTTTTACCAGACAACATTTAGACTTAAAATATTTATGGGTTGCAAGTGCAATACTTGGTACTATAAGAAATTAACCAAAATTAAAACTATATTTGTTTAGTCCTAAAGAGATTACTTCTATATTATCTCTACCATAGTTTTGAAGATCTAATCTCGTAATTCTATGTGTATCAGATACTTCTAATCTCCCCCTCAAATATATGCCTAAAACAGATTTGTCTTTAAAAGTTGATATTTGTTTTGGATATATAGTCCCGTTAATTTCTTGTGTACCTTCAAGTAAACATTCCATTACAACACCGTCGTCCCACGTGACACTAATAGTGCTACCTTGAGAAGGAAAGAAATTTGGGTTTTGCATGAGAAAGTTTCGAGACAATGCAATATATGCATCAGCTGTATTTACATGGCCATTAGATAATCCCCAATTTAATCCAGCTCTACTTTGAACTTCTTGATCTCTACTGCTATACAAATTGAGTATAGGAATAATCTTCACCTCCGAATACTTTGTTAAATCCTTAAACCATGCTTTGCAACCCATAAATACATTAAATTAAAAAGGACAAAAAATAATAATTAGTGATATAAAAATTCTTCTTTACCCATTCATTTATCAGTTAACTAATAATTTCTACTTCTTTATATATTCTTACTACAATCATATAATATCATATTTTTATACTGACAAGACTTCATATTTAAAGGTTTAGTTATCAAATTTATATTTTCTTCATTCCATATTCTGAGATAGAATTATTAGTTCACATAGCTAATTCCTATTAAATAATTTTTTATATGTGTTTTCCCTCAGACTCTTTTTGTTCACTTTCAACATTTCAATATTAAGAAAATATGCCTTACAACTTTTTCAATATAAGTTTGGAAGTATACTGATAGTATCATATAATAAAATTATAATATTTATTCACTAGTGTTGCATTAAATTAATTTAAATTTTAATAATACACTAAATGTTCACTAATTTTTATTTGTGCATAAAAAAAGTCCTTTATAATGGATAAAGCCAGGTGGTAACCCGTCCAAATCCACTAATAAAGGAACTAACTCATGGACAAGATTACACTAAAAACTTCATTTGGACAATGGTTTTCACCAATAAACCTTCAATTATTTGAAGAAAACGTGAAAACAATGAAATTAGATGCTTATACGAAAAACTTACGACAGATTCATTCTTAAAATTACTTCTTTATGCGCAGCTTCACGAAACGGAAAGTCTACACGCACTTAGTGATTGTCTTTTTGAT
>NZ_JBIWEX010000049.1:0-7382 GCF_044762745.1 Psychrobacillus sp. NPDC096426
ATATTACGAAAATATATATTATTTGTTAATTCATAACATAGTGAAGCTCATGTTCACTGTTTAATAACCAATTTTTTCATATAGTGATAGCTGCCGCTTTTGCCTTCGTGCAGCGGTTCTAATATTTCTTTTCGTTTTGTTTGTTAAACTCTAATTAGTTAGCATATTTCGTTGATTGCAGCGGAAAGCGTCCGACTGCAGCGAAAATCGCAGCGGTCACCTGATAAAGCGATTTAAGACGCTTTATCCCTATTAAGCGCAACATTCCAGGACTATTATCCAAAGCGCGTTAGAAACGATGAAAAGAAGAGATGCTCTTAAATAGCGTTTGCAGTTTTTTAAGCCTTATTTCTCTTTCATTCATTGTTTAGAATTGTTAGAATGAAGAAACAGAAATGAAAGGAGAATTTTATGAAGAAGCCTATAAAAATACTCGCCTCATTAAGTGTGGCTGCCGCAGTACTTTTACCTACAACAGTGTTGGCTGGATCGAAACAATTCGCAGAAGAATTTTCAACAAAAGAGTATAGTTTTCAACCGATTGACGAAAAAATGGTTACTACATCCAAACTTTTCATATACGACTCCGGACTAACATTTAACTATCCAGATGCAGTGAGAGGTATATATGTAACGGGACATTCAGCAGGAGGATCTAGATTTGCAAATCTAATAAATTTATTAGACTCAACAGAACTAAATGCAATGGTAATAGATATTAAAGACGACTTTGGGAACTTAACATATATCCCAAGTAATGAATCATCACTTTCGAAATACGATATTGGAAAACCATACATAAAAAATCCACGGGCTATGCTGGAAACGATGGAAGAAAAAGAAATATACCCAATTGCGCGTGTAGTCGTTTTTAAAGATTCAAAACTAGCCGAAAGAAAACCAGAATGGTCTTTTGTGGAAGGATCCTCTGTTTGGAAAAATGGAAGAGGGGAAGCATTTGTCAATCCATTTCTTCAAGAAGTATGGGACTATAATGTGGAGATAGCGATAGAAGCGGCCAAAATGGGCTTTAAGGAAATTCAATTTGACTATGTGCGTTTTCCTGAAGGATTTGAAAATAGAGAAGATACTTTGAAGTACAAGATGGGAAAATACGAAACATCTGAAGAAGATGCAATTCAGCGAAGAGTTTCAGCCGTTACCGATTTCGTCGCATACGCAAAAGAAAAGTTACAACCTTATGGTGTACAAGTATCTGTAGACATTTTTGGATACTCTGCTACATTACCAGAGGCACCTGGTATTGGACAAAACTTCTCCAAAATATCCGAAAATGTGGACGTAATTTCTTCGATGATTTATCCAAGTCATTGGACATCTTACTTTGGTATTGCAAAACCTGATTTAGAGCCTTATCGATTAGTGCAAGAATATGCCAAAGTAGAAAATGCAAAATTAGCCGAATTAGAAAACCCACCAATCTCAAGACCGTGGATTCAGGATTTCACTGCTTCGTACCTAGGTGCTGGTAATTATCAAACATATGCTAAAGAAGAAGTAGAAGCTCAAATCAAAGCATTAAACGAAGCAGGTATAATGGAATATCTACTATGGAATGCTGGAAATAAATATTCTCCTGGCGTAGACTATACACCGTAAGCGAGAGAAGATAGGATCAAAAAAATCCTATCTTCTTTTATTTTTATGAAACTTTATTTCATGAAAAACGTATTTATTAGTATAACAGTTATTTTCAATAGCATAATACTAAATGAGAATAAAAAAGAACTTTGTTTATATGTTTAAAACAGAAAAGAGATGGGTATAAATTAAATGAGTGTAATAGTTAATACTTAATGTAAGTGTAGCTTATATATATTCAACGAATTTGTGACAGGTTAATTTAGAGGGGAAATTTTTCTTGTAAACGTATTTTAAATGACAAAAATTTGTTGTATACTAAAAAAGTAAAGAATTAAATTAAATTAATTATAAACTACTTCATATAACACAATTACCAATTGAAAGGAAGTGTTTTTAAATGATGGTTACGTTATTTACCTCACCAAGTTGTACTTCATGTAGAAAAGCAAAAGCATGGTTAGAAGAACACGATATTCCATATATGGAACGAAATATTTTTTCTGAACCACTTTCAATAAGTGAAATAAAAGAAATATTACGAATGACAGAAGACGGTACGGACGAAATTATCTCAACTCGTTCGAAAATATTCCAAAAGCTTAATGTAGATGTGGAAAGCCTTCCTTTACAACGTTTATATGAGCTAATTCAAGAATACCCTGGGCTTCTTCGCAGACCAATTATTTTAGATGAAAAACGTCTACAAGTTGGCTATAACGAAGACGAAATACGTAGATTCTTACCTAGAAAAGTTCGTGCATATCAGTTACTCGAAGCACAAAAACTTGTTAACTAAAGCTAATCGGCTGATTATTTTCAAAGAACTTTTGAAAATAGTCAGCTTTTCTTTTGGAATGCTTGCAATAAAGTATAAATTTTCATACAATGCAATTGTGATTAATAATTTGAAAAGAAAAGTTGGAATCCTTTTCTTTTTTTCACAAACAACATACAATAGTAGTAGACACTACATGAATGAAGCGGTAGGAAGCGAAAGGAGATGTGTTAAATGGATATCGAGCGTATCAATGATAACACTTTCAAAGTATACATTTCATACATCGACATTGAAGAAAGAGGCTTCAGCCGAGATGAAATATGGTTTAACAAAGATAAGAGCGAGCAGCTTTTTTGGGAGATGATGGATGAAGTTCATGATGATGATCATTTTGAAGAATTAGATGGTCCATTATGGATACAAGTTCATGCGATGGAAAAAGGCTTGGAAGTGATTGTCACTCGAACGGAAATAGGCAAGCATGAGGAACGATCAGATGATTTTGAAATGGATGACCTTTCAAATAAAATTTTCAAAAATGGTGTTTCCAGTTCTATAGGTCCTCACGAATTTGATGATTTTTCGCAATACATGGATGATGGAGAGGATATACCTTCTGAATACACATTCGTGTTTGAGAACTTTGATGATTTACTTGTTCTAGCAAAAAAATTAGATAAAGTAAATTTCAAAACATCATTGTATCATTATGAGGAAAAATATTATTTACATGTAATTTTTAATTCCGAAATAACAGAGTTTGAAGATGTATTAAATACACTAAGTGTTATTTCAGAGTTTGCAAATAGTACAAAAATTACTATCCATATGATTCAAGAATATGGAAAAGAAATTGTGGTAAATGATGTATTCGAAGAACTAAATCGACATTTTTAACCTTCTGTAAAAAGAAGGTTTTTTTTATTTCTTCTATTGTTTTCCTTGATTTTTTCACTGAAAATTCGTACATTTAGAAGTGGAGGTGAAGGTCATCCTAACGGCGATAACAAAAAAAGGAGAAATTATCGTTTCAGCCAATTATTCACGAGAATTTTTAAATGATCTAAAACAAAGAAGTTCGTTTAAGTGCCTTCAGTGCAACGAAGAAGTAATTTTGAGAAGCGGTTCGATCAAAATTCCGCACTTTGCCCATAGGCGAAAATCCGAATGCATCCATTCTTTTGCGGAAGGTGAAAGTGAAGAACATCTTAATGGAAAACTTCAATTGTACACATTTTTAAAGCGGCATAATAGCAACCCCCAACTAGAGTCATTCATTCCAAACATTAAACAAAGACCAGATATTTTAGTTCATAACCATGATTCCCAAGTAGCCATCGAATATCAATGCAGCCAAATTTTACCCACTATTATTGAAAGTCGTAATATTGGTTATAAACAGCAACAAATAGACCCACTTTGGATATTAAGGACACCATCTATTTCAGAGTTCCCACCTCAAGAGATAGGAATCATGCAATTATCTGTATTTCGTCAGCAATTCTTCCTAGAAACCCCCACTAATGGGAAAATGATAATCACCTACAGTCCACAAACAAAGCTCTTTCACTATATTTCAAACCCAGTTCATATCCAATCGAATAAATACATCGTCAAAATAAAGAAGCTACCGATTGAAAAGCAATCCTGGCCATTTGCAGTTGTCAAACGTATTTCCCATGAAGAATACGAAATGTACTTACAAGTGTATCGGAAGCAACGATTTAAGCATATTAACAACTTATACTTCTATAATAGAAAAGGAGTACAAAACCAGTTTTTACAAGTATGCTATAGATGGCAACTTTCCACAAAAGAAATTCCTATTTTCATAGGAATTCCTACTGCCAATGCAGAATCATTTCATGTACATGCCGTAGAATGGCAGATCCAATGGATTGACTATTTAAATCGAATAAAAGTCCCTATCGAGAAGGCAGATCGAGCGCATTGTGAATCATTTTTACTATATCGTCCAATTGGTTCCAAACAATCCTTATTCAAATTGGAGGCTGTCCAATCCTATTTGTCTATACTCCAACAATGTATCGAAAAGTCCGATATCGTCATTTATAAAAGCAAGTTTAATAGTTCAAAAATGGTTGAGCTACTATATAGTGATTTCCTTGCAAACTGACCAGAAAATTGAGAAAATGAATAGTGATACGAATTTCGAAACAAATGGAAGGGGAGTTCATCTTGACAACAGAAACAAACAACAAAGTATTAACACGTGAGGAAGTAGAAGAGCATCTTACTTGGAGATTAGAAGACATTTTTCCTTCCAATGACGCTTGGGAAAAAGAATTCCAAGATGTAGGAAAGCTAGCTGAAAAAGCAGCAACATTTCAAGGGACGATTGCAAATGGTGCAAATGCTTTGTTAGAAGTACTAACTTATCGAGATGAACTTACAGGGCGCCTGCGTAAGCTTTATACGTATGCACATATGCGTTCAGACCAAGATACTGCAAATAGCACTTATCAAGCGATGGATAGCCGTATTAAATCGCTGTATGTAAAAGTTTCTACGGAACTATCATTTTTAGTGCCAGAAATATTATCACTAGATGAGTCAACCCTTTCTACCTACTTATCTGAAAATAGTGAGCTGCAATTGTACCGTCAACTTTTAGAGGAAGTAAATTTAGAGCGTCCACATGTACTTCCAAAAGAGCAAGAAGCACTACTTGCACAGTTTTCTGAAGTGGCAGGTTCGCCGTCTGATACTTTTGGCAAGCTAAACAATGCGGATTTAGAATTTCCATCTATTAGAGATGAAGATGGCAATGAAGTTCAACTTACACATGGACGATATACACGCTTCTTAGAAAGTGAAGATGGGAGGGTACGAGAAGACGCATTTAAAGCGATGTATGAAACGTACGGCAAGTTCCGAAATACATTTGCATCTACTTTAGCAGGAAATGTAAAAGGAGATAATGTAAACGCAAAAATTAGAAAATACGCATCCGCTCGCGAGTCGGCAATGTCCGGAAATCATATTCCGGAAAGCGTCTACGATAATTTAGTCGGAACGATCAATAAAAACGTTCATCTACTTCATAAATATGTAAGTCTACGAAAAAAGGTACTTGGATTAGATGAGCTGCATATGTGGGATTTATATACACCACTTGTAAAAGAACTAAAAATGGAATATACGTATGAAGAAGCTTGCGATGCGATGCTAAATAGCTTTGCTCCTCTTGGAGAGGAATATGTATCTATCGTGAAGCAAGGATTAGAAAATCGCTGGGTAGATGTGGTAGAAACGAAAGGAAAGCGTTCCGGAGCCTATTCCTCTGGTACGTACGGTACAAACCCATACATTTTGATGAACTGGCAAAATAATGTGAATAATTTATTCACATTAGCACATGAATTTGGTCATAGTATTCACAGTTACTACACTCGCGCAAATCAGCCGTATGTGTATGGTGACTATTCCATTTTTGTTGCAGAAGTAGCGTCTACTTGTAATGAGGCACTACTGAATGATTATTTATTGAAAACAATTGATGATCCTAAAAAACGTATTTACTTGCTGAATCATTGGTTAGAAGGATTCCGTGGAACGGTATTCCGCCAAACAATGTTCGCTGAATTTGAGCATATTATCCATCAGCTTGATCAGGACGGGGAAGCATTAACTGCGGATAAGCTAACAGAAGAATATTATAAACTTAATCAAAAATACTTTGGTGACGATATCGTCATCGATGAGGAAATTGGATTAGAATGGGCACGAATTCCACATTTCTACTACAATTACTATGTATATCAATATGCAACTGGACTAAGCGCTGCTACTGCATTAAGCAATCAAATTTTGACGGAAGGTAAACCAGCCGTTGACCGTTATATTAATGAATTCCTAAAAGCAGGTTGCTCGGATTATCCAATTGAAGTATTGAAGAAAGCTGGTGTAGATATGAACACTGCTGCTCCAATCGAAGAAGCTTGCCGCGTATTTGAAGAAAAACTAAATGAATTAGAACAATTGCTTTTAGCAGAATAAAATAAGTAGAAGAAGGCTAAACTGGAAATTATCCGGTTTGGCCTTTTTTGCTTAGGAAACTATAAATTCTAGACAAGTGGATAACTTTTTTCAAGTAACATAACGTATGGCCTTTTTTATATTGTACGTGATATAAGCATAATGTGTCGTAATAAGCTTTATCAGGTGATCACTATGATTTCCGCTGCAGGGCGAACGCTTTCCGCGGGGTGAGCGATGAGCCATCGCCGCCGCTACGCGTTCGCCTGCGATGTCTCATCTGTCTCACTTAGGAACAAAGGCTAAGAGCGCCACATCGTGTGGCAACGCCTTCGTGACCAACATCCTGTTGGCCTCCACAGGAGTCGTCGCCCTTCCGCTTCAATCCATAGAAATTACTGATTAATTAGTAGTGCTGCTTGAAATCCAATAAATGCCTAATGATACAAAAGATATTGTGAACGCGACAAAACCAATCTAGCGGATGCTTTTTGCAGTAGTGCTACTAGCGCAAAGGCTTGGAGGTACTATCTAAAGCTTTTGTTGCGCACTATTCCTACGGTGTAGGATTTCGTTGTGAAAGCATCCATTAAATGAGTAAGAGCATTCAATCAGTTTTATTCGGAAAGCAACTAAATTAGCACGAGGGCCACCTAATTGATAGTGAAAGCAACCAATTTTTGAAATAACAAGTTTACTTGGCATGAATCGCAGTTGATTGAAACACGTTTTTCTAATAAATGGATGAACGCAACAATATTCTCCTAGAAAATGCTTCACTTGTTTCGAGAAGGCATTTTCTCATTAGATTTATAAATATTGCATAGCGGATCCGATAAATCTAAAGCTCTAATAAGTGTAGATGGTAAATAAATCAGTACACACCAATGATAGATTTTCGCAGCAGGCGGCGACTCCAGGAGCGACCGAGCATAGGTTGCAACATATAGTGGGTGGGATTCCCACCGAGTAAGAACTAGCCATTCGCTCGTAGCGAGTC
>NZ_JBIWEX010000050.1:0-7187 GCF_044762745.1 Psychrobacillus sp. NPDC096426
CTAAACGCTAATTAGCTAGTATATTTCGTTGATTGAAGCGGAAGGCGGTGACTCCTGCCGGATGAGTGAGCAAATGAGCCATCACAACGTACGCGTAAGCGGCGGTGATGGCTCATCGCTCACCCGGCGGCGGAAAGCGTCCGCCTACAGCGAAAATCGCAGCGATCACTTGATAAAACTATTTAAGATGCATTATCCCTATATTGCGTTCAATATAAAAATGCCAAGATGAATAATGCTTTCATCTTGGCATTTTACTTATTCATTAGCGAATTGTTTTTAAAGCACCGCTCCATGCAAGCACTTCATCAAGCATAGCGTTAGCGTTAGTTGCATGGTAATCCGCAGGTTTGAACACGCTCATGTTTTCGAAGTCTGTCATTAGTGAGAATGTAACTGCTGTACGAACGTCTGCAACAGAAAGTTCTCCTAAGATTAAACGTAGGTTTTCATGTGCACGTGTACCACCTAGGCTACCGTATCCAACAAAAGCAGCTGCTTTATTAGCTACTTCTGGTTTTAAGTAATCCAGTGCATTTTTAAGCGCTCCACCAATTGCATGGTTGTATTCAGGAGTAACGAAAATATAACCATCGAATGAAGCCATTTTATCTGACCAGCCTTTGATAGCTGTGTTTGCTTCGTCTTGTCTTTCTGCAGGAAGTTCTTCTCCTAAGAAAGGTAGTTTGTAGTTTGCAAGATCTACTAATTCGTATTCTGCATCATTTCGTTTTGCTGCAAAGTCATACATCCAGTTAGCTACTGCTTCTGCATTACGACCTTGGCGTACGCTACCTATTACAATACCAATTTTTAATTTTTCTACTGTCATTGTTTCTTCCTCCTGTTTGTCTTTACCAAATATTTTTTCTAAAAAACCCATGAAAGATCAACTTCCTTAATTTGAATTAATATATCTCATTTCGGTATATTTTGAATTCAGAATAACTATAAATCATAGTAATATAAAGTGTCAATACATTAGCTCATGGAGTTTATCATGTTCATTACTTAATTGTTCTTGTTTTACCAACAAAAAAACCTCCATAAATCGGAGGGCATTGAAATTAATAAATTTCTTTTAAAATAGTAGCTAATCGAATTTAGCACAGCTCTGTTCGCTTTCTTAAGACTTTAAGAGACTAGCTCTATCTTTTTTAAGTAATATGTCTCTTCCCTGGCCATATGATCTGCCATGAGTGGCGTAAAAGTTCCTAACGCCTCTCTTTTAATTCTCATTTCTTCTAATTCCTTTAAAAACCCTTTAAAAATAGTCATTTCTAATTCAATATCTTGATGGAATTTATCTAATGCTGGGAACTTATCTACATTCGCCCGTAAGTAACCTGCTAATTCTACTGCTTTTAAATAGAAGTCTTCCCAATCCTTCATAAACTGCTGTCCTTTTTCTTTTAGCTGTTTTTCCACTCTATCCAAGTCCGTATCTATAGCTCCAGCATGACCTGCAGCATCAATGAGCCATAACAAATCATGGTGCAAAGGGTGCACTGCCGGAATGTTCTCTCCTTTTTCTAAATAGGAGAATACTCGTATAGCTTCTTCTACTTCATTTACCATATGGTTGATGAAAGTTGGTGGCAACGAAATCTTTATTTCTCCAACTAGGTGTTCTTTTATTAACCATAACTTAAACGCTCGAATTTTCTCACTTGCTACTTTTGCTTTTTTAGCCAACTCCATAATTTGCTCATTAGTCAAAGACTTTTGAGAAGTTTCTAGTAATTGATCAAACCGTTTAATAAAAGAACTTGCAACCTCAATTTTCTCTTTTTCACCAGGAGCCAATGAGTCATGAATAAACCTTCCATGGTCTCCTAACACTTGCAACCAAAAATGTAATTCATATAAAGCGGATTCTTGAAATGATATTACCAGTTAACTCCCTCCTTTTTACATTATAAAAGTATATGCAAGATTAAAAAAATGTTTCCTTTTTAGGCAATTGCACTAACAGTTTTCAAATTATTAAAAATGAATAACCAATTAATGTTATAGTTGTTTAATAGATAGAAGTGTTGATGAGGTGAGTTTTATGGAGTTAGTGTTGATCATTTTACCTGTTTTTATTATCTTTTTTATTGGTTTTATCGGTCAGAGATTAATAGGGTTTGATATTAGATCTATTTCGACCGCTGCTCTTTATCTAATGTCTCCTTTTTTGGCTTTTCGCACATTTTATACACATGCGTTAACGATCGATTATTTTTACATGGTGTTAGCTTGTATCCTTCTTATTTTTGGGCTCTTCCTGATTGTATGGATTACTGCACACTTGATGAAATCTACTCGTCCGCAATTTGCAGCTTTAATGCTCGGTGCAGCTTTCCCGAATAGCGGCAATTATGGTGCGCCAGTTGTTCTTTTTGCGTTAGGTGCTGTTGGTTTTGATTATGCTGTTATTATTATGGTTTTACACGGCTTGTTCATCAATACATTTGGTATCTTTTTTGCT
Organism: Psychrobacillus sp. NPDC096426; assembly: GCF_044762745.1. Lineage (NCBI taxonomy): Bacteria > Bacillati > Bacillota > Bacilli > Caryophanales > Bacillaceae > Psychrobacillus > Psychrobacillus sp. NPDC096426. The sequence goes on from NZ_JBIWEX010000050.1 coordinate 2,474, forward strand.
TCTTTAGGCGGAGAAGAAAAGGCATCGTGGCGTCAATCATTGCAGAGAGTCGTACGTATGCCTCTCATTTATGCAGCGGCTCTAGGAATTATTTTGCAATTAGTTGGAGCTTCAATTCCTAAAGCGATAATGGATGGAGTTGGTCTTGTTGCGGATGCATCTATTCCAACCGTCATGCTTGTCCTCGGTATGCAGTTAGCTGTTATTTCAAGAAAAAAGGTTGCTTATCGCTACGTGTCAGTAGCAACTGTTATTCGAATGATTATTTCTCCTGTAATTGCAGCATTAGTCGTTTATTTCATGCCACTTAACGATATGATTAAAACTGTATTTATCATACAAGCAGCTATGCCAACTGCAGCGAATACAACGCTTCTTGCGCTTCAATTTGGCACGGAACCAGATCTCGTATCCTTCACGACCTTTGTTACGACGATTATTAGTATTGTCACTATTCCTTTTGTTCTGTTTTTCCTTGGAATATAATTCAGCTATAAAGCCTTCTTTATCGTGCTAGACGAAGAAGGCTTTATTCATTTTCATGTAAATTGAATCTCATTCAGTTGAAATATTACCGCTCGCTAAGGCAGGATAAATTTTCTTCGAACAAGTTGTCCGCTTCGTATTATTTAATCATTGTTTTCATAGGATAATCTGAAGGAGTGATTTGGTTTGGATCAATCTCAATTCCGAGGAACGTTTAGACCATTTGTATCGCCACGGGATCCTTGCCCCCCTATTTTAGAAAAAACTTTTGTTTTACCGCCTCAACTATTTACGAATTTCCAAAAGCCTGGTCTCCCACAAAATTCACCAGAAGAAGCTTTAAGACAAGGTTCTCTTTGGCCGCAATTTGTGGATGGATTTTCTCGCGAGGAGGGAATTTCATGAATTCACATGAGGAAGAATGGAACATGCTAAAAAAGGTACAACAAGCCGATTTCGTCGTCGTAGAACTTACTTTATATACAGATACACATCCCAATGATATGGAAGCAATCCAACAATGGCGAGAAGCAATAAAAGAAGCAGCAAAAGTGAGAAGAAAATATGAAGCAAGATTCGGTCCCCTTTCTCTTTTATCCGTCCCTTCTGCACAAGCAATCGAGGTTGGTTGGCATTGGAATTCTACACCTTGGCCATGGCAAAGATGAGAAAGGGGAAAAGCAATGTGGGTTTATGAAAAAAAACTGTTGTACCCTGTAGAAGTAACCACTTGTAATCCAATGCTTGCAAAGTACCTGATGGAACAATACGGTGGTGCAGATGGTGAACTTGCTGCTGCTCTTCGCTATATGAACCAACGTTATACTGTTCCAGACAAGGTGATTGGTGTGTTAACCGATATTTCGACAGAAGAGTTTTCTCATCTTGAAATGCTCGCTACGATGATTTACAAATTAACAAAAGATGCTACGCCCGAACAATTAGAAAAAGCTGGACTTGGGGCACACTTTGTCAATCATGGTCACTCGCTTTTTTATGAAAATGCAGGAGGTGTACCATTTACATCGACCTATATCCAATCCAAAGGAGATCCAATAGCCGATCTTTATGAAGACATCGCAGCCGAAGAGAAAGCTCGCGCAACTTATCAATGGATAATCGATATATCAGACGACCCCGGGGTTACTGATGCGTTAAGATTTTTAAGAGAAAGAGAAAACGTCCATTCTCTCCGTTTCAGAGAATCCGTAGAAATATTGAAAGAAGAAAGAGTCCAAAAAAAGATATTCTAAAATAAAAAATACGTAAAACCGTAATACTAATACGGTAATAAACGCTTGGAAGGTGGATTTGCTATCCCTCTCTCGAGCGTTTTATTTTTACCTGATAATTAAGCGGTATATTTCATGATGCTTCAGTGAACAATAAATGCAACGTTAAAAATTTCCCCCAATACAGCAACATTAGGAGGAATTATATTTGAAATCTTTAGTATGGAAAATCGGACTATTTATAGTTTTGATTTTTTCTATTGCTTATGCTTCTCAAGCGATGGATAAAGGGAGACCGTATTATGAACAGAAAGGATATGTTCTTTGGGACGTTGAAACAGAAGAAAAAGTCATTGCACTTACCTTTGACGACGGACCCCATGCTACTTATACAACGCAAATCTTAGATCTACTCGCACAGTATGATGCGAAAGCTACATTTTTTGTCATTGGTAAACATGTGGAGAAAATGCCCGAAATTATTCTTAAAATGGGACAAGAAGGTCATGAAATAGCAAACCACACGTATACCCACCTCTATAAAGTCACTCCTGAAAAACTGAAAGATGAACTAAAGAAAACAAATGAAATCATTCATGATATAACTGGCTCCTACCCGTTATATTATCGTCCGGTTGGAGGTAGTTACGACGATAATATTATCAATACAGCGGTGGAAAGCGGTTATAGAGTCGTTATGTGGTCATGGCACCAGGATACACAAGATTGGAGAACACCTGGGGTAGATAAAATCGTTTCGAAAGTACTGTCCGGCGCTAAACCAGGCAATATTGTGTTGTTTCACGATGCAGGGGGAGATCGTTCTCAAACTGTAAAGGCACTGGAAGAGATTCTACCCGAATTACAAAAACAGGGTTATAAGTTCGTAACAATTTCTGAGCTCTTAGAAATAACAAGCATGAGTCTGAAAAAATGAACCATGGTACAATGCTGAAATTGGAAATTAATATTTATAAAGAGCAGACCGTCTATATAATTGGTCTGCTCTTTTCTTTCTCTGCTATACCTTATATTATTAAGAATACTACTCGAATTTCTCTATTAACTCACTTAAGGATTGTGCAACTTTTTGAAGATCTCCGCTCATTGTTTCCAAAGTTCCCATTGCTTTTGTTTGTTCTGCGGTAGAACTTGCGACCTCTACAGTTTGAGTAGCAGTATTACGTGCGAATCCTTTAATATCCTCAAAAGCTGCAAGGATTTCCTCTGAACCAGCAGACATTTCCTCTGTAACAGCGGAGTTATCTTGAATTTCCAGGTTTATTTGAGCGATCATTTTTACTATTCGTTCAAGCATATTACCAATTTCTTGAACAGACTCTGTTCCTTCTATAACTTTTGCTGATGTCACATCCATAACATCGCTCACTTCATTCGTTACAAGTTCAAAATTATCAATAAGTGTTCTTATTTCTTCTGCAGACCGCTTCGATTGTTCAGCCAACTTTCTTACTTCATCGGCAACCACAGCAAAACCTTTACCTGCTTCACCAGCTCTTGCTGCTTCAATTGCCGCGTTTAATGCAAGGAGATTAGTTTGCTCTGCAATCCCTGTCATTACTACCGTTATCGCCTGAATTTGTTTGGATTGGCTACTAAGTTCAGCCACTTTTGAGCCTGTTTGCAGAAACATTTCTTGCACTTCTTTTATTTGTACAACAACTTGTTTGGACTCCTCATGTCCTTTTCCAATAAATTCCGCAACTTCATTAGAAGTATTCGTCATATCGTTCCCTGAATCTGCAATTTTCTGTATGCCAATAGACATTTCTTCGAGGGCTGTAACAGATTCTTCGCTATTTTGTAACGACTTTGCACTACCTTCCGTTAATTCAACCATATGCGCATTAATCATACGGTTCGTTTCCATCGTTTCTTCAATCGTTCCGAATAATTGAGTAGACGATTGTGAGATACGGTTAGACTGACTTGTTATCTCATTCATTGTTGCACTTAGCTGTTTATATGAAGCTGTAAAAGCTTTTGCTAATGCTGAGATTTCATTTTCCGATTTGAATTTAATAGCCCCTACTTTTTTGGATGCTATCGTCCATTTTCCATCTGCGAAATCTCCTAACGCTTCACTTACAACCCCAAGAGGCGCAAATGTTCTTTTTGTATATATGTAAAATAGTATAGTAAGAATTAAAATAATAACAAAAAAGAGTAAAGCGACAATTGGAATAGTTGTTTTAAGGAGATTATTTTGAATTTCTACTACATTCTCCGCGGCAATATCCACCGCTAAAATCCCCACTATGTCACCATTACTAGCTTTAATAGGAGAAAACGCAGACAAATACCTCCCAAACTGAGGATCGTCAATAACTTTTGTACTTACAGAATCCCCTTTTAATACTGCTTTCACATCGTTATAAGTCGTGCCGGTAGTTAGTTGACCGATTGTTGCAGCCCCTTCGACTCCCTTTGCATACCCATCGATCATTATTTCCACAGCGCTCGGATCTGCTTTCAATGTATAAACATACAGAGACCCGGTACTATCCAATAAGTTTATGAGCTGGTTACGAATATTCCAATATGTATCATTCTCAACAGAATTTTCCGAAAACTTATTATACTCATCCCCATCTATCTTACTTGCTAAATAACTCGCCGTAGATACCGCTTGACTCCTAATTGAATCTTCTACAGTTCTAAGCGTACTCATAGTGAACACCGCAGACACTGCCAAAAATAAAAGTAACATGACCGCAATAAGTATTAAAACCATTTTAGTGCTTAATGATTTACGTTTCATTTTACAACCTTCTCTCTAAATGTGCTTATATTTTACTATCGGTTTAAACGACATTTACTTTGAGATATCAAAAAAAATATTTTATCTTCTGATGGTTACAAGTGCCTGGAGAAAAAAAATGAGGCTGGGACAAAACCCACCTTGAAAAATGAAAAGCCCTGGAAATTTTACGAACAGTAAAATTTCCAGGGCTTTGTTTTTAGGCATTAAAAAA
>NZ_JBIWEX010000051.1:0-6204 GCF_044762745.1 Psychrobacillus sp. NPDC096426
TTCCTCTCCCAGCCGTAGTATCCTATACCCGTTTTTCACATTTTCATTCTCTGTGGTGTAGCGCTGATTTTGCGCTACATGGATGGCTAAAGGGGAAAACCACTAAATTATCCTGGTATACAGGGCTATTTAGTGGTTTTGGTTGGAATAATATCCTTCATATCTTTTGGAAAAGGAGATATTATTTTTAATGTTTCCCCTGAAAAGGGGTGCTTCAAGTTTAACTCTCTTGCGTGTAATGCTTGTCTACTTATGAACTTTTGACTACCGCCGTATAAATCGTCTCCTATTAAAGGATGACCGATTGACATCATATGTACACGGATTTGATGCGTTCGTCCAGTATGTAGCTGCAGCCGGACATGCGTAAGCTCTTCTCCTTGCAAGTGAAACCTATTTAACACTTGTACAGATGTTTTAGCATATTTCCCTTCTTGCGAAATAAGACGCTCGATAATACTGCCATCTTTTCGACCAATTGGAGCATCTATTACAAAGCTGTCTTGTTGTATAAACCCATGTACAATTGCTTCATACTCCCTAGATATAGTACCTGCTTTTTGCATTTCACTTAATAGATGATGCGCATGTCGATGCTTCGCTACACAGATCACACCGGATGTGTCTTTATCTAATCTTGTCACAATATGAACAGTGGAAGAAAGACCACTTTCTGCAAAATAACCTGCAACAAAATTCGCAACCGTTCCATGTGGATGCTCGCGTGAAGGTATCGTACTAAGTCCTGCTTCTTTCGAAAATATTAATATATGTTCATCTTCAAACAGAATGGGGAAATCCCCTTTTTCGGCGATTAATCCTTCACTACTTTTCTCTTCAGGAAAAATAATCGTCACTTTGTCGCCAACTGTCAATATATGCCTAACCGTTTTTTCTTCCCCATTAACAAGTATCGTACCACCTTCGTATTTAATACTTGTTAAAGCTTTTTTAGAAATTCCATAATGTTTAATGGCATCTCGTAGTAACAACTGTGGTTCGTTTATTTCAAACGATAATGTTATGGAATGCTTGTTCATCTTTCCAGTTCACTATCAATGAATGAATCATGCACCCGTTGCCAAAATGGAAACGATCTAAACCTTGCAAAACGAATTTTTTCATCTGCTACTCGGTACTTAATCGACTGCACATCTTTATGCAATAATTGTAAATGATCAATCGTCACCATAAAATCCGGACCTTTTACTGGCTTTAGTAAACAAGAATGATGCTTGGGTAATACGAGTGGAGAACCAACTGTTCGGAAAACTCGATTATTAATAGAAGCAATTTCCGCAAGTTGCATTGCTTCCAAAGAAGGATGTACGATTGCCCCACCTAGCGCTTTATTGTACGCTGTACTTCCAGATGGTGTAGACATACATAGTCCATCTCCTCTAAAACGCTCAAAATGCTTTCCATTTAACTCCACATCCATTACTAATGTCACATCTGGAGATTTTACAGTCGATTCATTGACGGCAAGATACACAGAACTATCCTCTTCATGCTGATAATTAATCGTTACTTCCAAAAGAGGATATTCAATGACTTCGAACTCTTTTTGTGCAATGCTAATAACAAGCTTTTCGATCTCTACCGGTTTCCAATCGGCATAAAAACCTAGATGTCCCGTATGAATTCCGACAAAAGCAACAGAGCTTGTTAAATGCTTGTACTTATGGAATGCGTGTAATAACGTTCCATCTCCACCAATTGACAAAACAATATCAGGATTTTCTTCATCGAATATAAGTCCAAAATCAACTAAATACTTTTTCGCCGTCTCCATTAAGCGATTGGATAAATTATCATTTCGTGATTGAATAAAAAATCTCATCGCGTGCGCCCCCTTTCTTCTTTATGGCTTTCATGAATTCTTGGCGTAGATAGTTCTTTATTTTCACTAAAGTATTTTTGGGCTTCTTGTATTTCTCCGCGTATTAAAGACATTTCCTCATCTAAACGAAAAGCCGCTTCCGCCGCAAACTGTAAGCGTTTTTTAATTTCTTCTGGGAAAATCCCTTTATATTTATAATTTAGCGAATGTTCAATGGATGCCCAAAAGTTCATTGCAAGCGTTCGAATTTGTATTTCCGCTAAAATATTGATCTCACCGTGTATCGTTTGAACCGGATACTCAATAATTACATGATACGATCTATAGCCGCTTTGCTTTTTATGAGAAATATAATCTCGTTCTTCTACCACTTTAATATCTTTTCTAGCACGCAAAAGTTTCACCACATGTTCGATATCATCTACAAATTGACACATCATTCGGAGTCCTGCGATATCGGGTATTTCCTTCGCTAACGTCTCAGAAGGTTCGAATACAATACCTTTCATAAGCGACTTATCATAAATACTCGCAAGTGGTTTGACACGTCCTGTAACAAATTCTATCGGTGAGTTTGTGTTTTCAATTTCATATTGTGTACGCATTCCTTTTAACTTCACTTTTAATTCGGAAACTGCTTGCTTGTAAGGGTCTAAAAACCGTTCCCATTGCCCCATAAGTTTTACCCCCATTTCACTTGCTACTTGCTACTTGCTTTTAATATTTCTTCAAATGCTTCTTCTACTGCTTTTGAAAACTTAGCACCGTAGTTATCATTGCCTTCAATATTAAAAATAAGCATTTCCAGTTCTTCTCTAAACTTATGTAAAGTTAGCTCCACATCTCCAAATTGTAATGTTGGATCTACTTCTGCTTTTAACGTGTTTACTAATAATGGCCATACATCTTGTCCAAATTTCACATAATGATACCCAGTTTCATCTTCTAATAAGTACACAAATGACATAGAATCCGAATCGGTGATCATTTGTCCTCCTGCTTTTATACCAGGTTGGTTCGGCATTACCTCTAATGTAAAACGAATATCATTTTCTAATTGCACACCACTGTGCACGTTATAAGTAATAGGCAAAATTAATCTTTCCTTTCTGTCCATTCTTCCACTATTTTATCATATTGAAACTCATTGCAAAGCGTCTATAATAGAAATAATAGGAAAGGTCGTGAAATTATGCAATCTGAACGAGAAATCGAGTTTAAAAACCTACTTACAAAAGAAGAATTCCAGGCAATAGTGGCTTTTTTAGGCTTAACAACTACTGACTTCCAAACACAAACAAATTATTATTTTGATACACCAGAAAATTATTTTAAAGAAAAGAAAATGGGGTTTCGATTACGCGTTTTACCAAACCGCAATGAACTAACATTAAAAACACCAGTACAAGAACATGTGATGGACGAACAAACGAAAACTTTATCTGATGATGAACGAGATGCGATTATACACGAAACTCGCTTCCCTTCCGTCTCATTTTTGGAGCAAATAAAAGATCAAGGTCCATTAACATGTATCGGTAGTATGCAAACAGATCGAGCACAAATCCCATATAACAATGGGGTACTATTTTTGGATCACTCCTTATATAGTCGCATAGAAGATTTTGAGGTAGAATATGAATGTGGAGATGTCGAAATTGGACAGAAGATTTTTTCTCAATTATTAGAAGAACTTCATATTCCCCACCGACATACCGATAAAAAAATTGCGCGTCTTATGAAATATAACAATTCGTTGAAAGGTTGATACCTAATGGATGTTCAATCCCTTAAAACATTGATGGAAATAAATGCAATGCAGACACTTGGAAGTGTACAAAGTTCGCTTAACACTTCTACGACTTCCTTATTTTCTGAAATGTTAGGACAAGTACTAAAAACTGGTGAACAAAATACATCTTTAGATAGTAGGAATTTCTTGTATTATACTGGCAATTCCCCTGTTTTTACGCCATCAAACCTTGCATATCAAAGTGAGAATTTGATGAATGCTATTGCCGCTTATATACCATCAAGCGGGGTGACACCCTCGGATTTTGATGACATTATTAAACGTGCAGCGAAAAACTATAATGTACCTGAAAAACTTATTTCATCTGTCATTAAACAAGAATCCAATTTTAATCCATCTGCGCAGAGTTCCTCAGGTGCCTCCGGATTAATGCAATTGATGCCCGGTACAGCCAAATACTTAGGCGTAACGAACAGTTTCGACCCAGAGCAAAATGTCATGGGCGGCGCCAAATATTTACGCCAAATGCTTGATCAGTTTAATGGAGACACGGAAATAGCACTGGCTGCCTATAATGCGGGACCTGGAGCAGTAAAAAAGTACGGTGGAATCCCTCCGTATAAAGAAACACAAAACTATGTTCAAAAAGTATTAAACTATTACCAAGCTTAGCGTTAAAACGGCCTCGAAAAAGGTCGTTTTGTCTTGCAAATATACGACTGTTCCCACTCATATGTGCATTTGCTATTCTTTCGGTCTAATTATTTGAGATAATTCTTTAGGATTGATAGAATGATATTAGTGCTAAAACAAAGGAGTAACGAATAATGACACAGAAACCAATACTTCCTTACGATGAGATTGGAGCAGAGAAATTATCCCAGCTTGTCGATACGTTTTACAGTAATGTTGCAAAACATCCAATGCTAAAGCCGATTTTTCCAGATGATTTAACTGAAACCGCAAGAAAACAAAAACAATTTTTAACTCAATATCTTGGCGGTCCTAATTTATATACAGAAGAGCATGGACATCCGATGATGAAAATGCGTCATAATCCATTTCCTATTACACCTGAAAGAGCAGCAGCTTGGCTTTCCTGCATGAGAGCTGCAATGGATACTGTCGGTCTTGATGGTAAAATGCGTGAAACCTTCTATCGAAGACTTGAACTTACTGCCAACCACATGGTCAATCAAATGAGTCATGAGGAGGAACAATAGTGACAAGAATACTCATTCCGACTGAACCGATTACATCTCCTTTTCTAAACAAGCCACTTGAAATGTACGTTTTTTTAGATCCGCTTTGCTCGGCTTGTTGGGAAATGCAACCGATTATTCGGAAATTGCAAGTTCAATATGGACAGTATTTTACGATCCGAACTGTACTTAGTACACAGCTAAGTAATTTAAATACTGTTTGCAAAATGTCAACTGAAGAAAAAAAGAAGATTCAATGCGAATTCCCGAATATTGAGCATTCTGTTTTCCCTTCCATCGCAGTAAAAGCTGCAGAGTTTCAAGGAAGAAAGGCAGCTCTTCGTTTTTTCAATAAAATTCAAGAATATCTTTTCATTAAAACTAAAAATGTTACTTCTCTCTCTGTTTTGCAAGAAATAGCAAGTAAAGTCAACATTGATGTAGAGGAGTTTACCCAAGACTTTAAGTCAAAAGAATGTGCACGTTCCTTCCAAAGTGATTTATCGATCACTTCTGAAATGGATGTTACAACATTTCCAAGTATCGTATTTTTTAACGAAAATATTGAAGATGAAGGTATAAAAGTTTCAGGTGTTTATCCATATGAAATTTATGTACAAATATTACAAGAAATGCTATATGAAAAACCAGAAGTACAGGAACCACCTGCTCTCGAAAAGCTTTTTGATCACTTCCATTCCCTAACGACAAATGAAATTGCTAGCTATTATAATATTTCCGAACAACAAGCAGAACGAGAACTGAAAAAACTCCTTTTACTTCAAGAAGTAGAACGATTGGTATTACCAGACGTTGTCATATGGCGATTAAAAAATAATGAAGAAAAGCTCCTCACCCGACGTGGATGAGGAGCTTTTCTTTTCTTTTCATTTATTTTATTGCACATAGAAAACACCCTTTCCTCAGTTAGGAAAGGGTGTTTTCGTTTTACAAAGGGGATGGGAGAAATGTTCACGTTCAAACAAAGGGGTGTATGTTATCTTGTGATTTATTTCACACTCTTACTTTATCATGTCGTATAAAGAAATACAATATATTAGCACTTACTTTCACAAATTCGTCATACATTAGACGTCTTACCTCTATAGTTAGCTGGGTAATATCAGGTTATGCTCGCTCCATATAGCACACGAACAAAAATGCCTGTGTCTGGCTCGATACAGAGAATGGGAAAGATGAATGGAATGATGCACATAATCGGGATAATGCGTCGTAAAAGGCTCTATTAGGTTACCGCTAAGATTTTCGCTGCAGGCGGACGCTGTGATGGCTTATCTGTCTCACTCATCTGGGTCGAGTAGGTGGAAACCTTTCTCCCTAGCGGGAGATTGTGTTTCACCACCCCTCACAGAACCGTGCGTGCGCTATTAACGCACACGGCTCTT
>NZ_JBIWEX010000052.1:0-4558 GCF_044762745.1 Psychrobacillus sp. NPDC096426
AGACCCGTACCTCCAGAAGTTCGTCAGTTCCTTTATGTAGAAACTATTCTCACCATATCTAGTTTTTCAGCCATGCGGTCTATCCTTCGGCATACCTTTTCCATAAGATTGGCTTCAGCCTAGTTCAACCGAATCTACCTGTGCTTCACACCTCATGACCAGTCAATCATGACGCATGCAGGAGTATTGATGGGATAGTTTCAGGAAACATGGCTCCATCATTCCTATCCTCCGTTGTAAAGTTGAAATTTATTTTTATAAATCTCCTGTATTTTCACGCTAAAAAGAGCTTATAACAGAACTTGTCGCGCGCACCCGTTAGTTTAAGTGAAAACCTTCACAATGATGGTTATAAATGCATATAAACCTTAATAAAGATTTGATCTATACCAAATAGGTTTTAACAATTCAAAGTTCTTATGATCTTCTAATATCAGATGTATGCGTTCTATAAATTTATCTAGCTGTTCTGGCGATTTATTAATTGACCAAACAACACTCGAAAAAATAACCATTGCTGAATATATTGAATAAAGTCTCCAAAAATCCTCTGGTATATTGTTAGCGAAGTATCCATCTATTTGTCCAACAGAAAAAGAAATACTGTCTACTCTGCTAGCCAAAGCAACTTTTACAAAGTCATGAAATGGATCTCCCCAATCATAATTATCAAAATCAATTACACCAACATACTTTTTATCTTTCAATATTATATTTTCTAAATAAAAGTCATCATGTTGAAATTGATTAGGACGATTTTTTAGATAATGATAATTGCTTTCAATAAACCTCATAACCTTATCATCATTACTAATTTTTATACCACACTTCTTATATTCCTTTAGATACCTATTGTGCTTTTGTATAGACCTTTCATGCCAATTTCTTATGTCATATGGGGCTGGGTGTTGATGAATTCGCGATAAGTCTTTTCCTGCTTCTACTCCAATTTCATACTGTTCTTGTTCTTTAAAGGATTGTATTAAATTTTTTGCATCTTCACCTTCAATATAAGAAAATATGCTATAACAAATACCAAGCTCCTTTAATATTCCAAGATCAATTGGTTGTGGAGAATGAACTTTATACTTTCTAATATCACTTAAAACTTTAAATTCTTCCTTTTTCCTATCGTACCTTTCCATATCACTTATACGTAACAAATATTTATTCCCATCTTCATCCATAACTACATATTTTTCATCTGGTGAATAACCTTTAGAAAGCCTAGTAACTTTTGTATAATTGTGAAGAATCTTTATTCTATCCATCAGTATTTGAATATTATTTTCCATCATGCCATCCTAATATTGCCTTTTTTCTTATTCAACTAACCTGCATCTTTAGTTGAATAAGAAAAAGAGCCGTTTTACCAGCTCAGTGAACTTCAAGTAGTCGAGTAGAAGAGAACCTCTCTACCTTGCGGTAGATTGTGTTACTCCCCCCTCACAGAACCGTGCTTGCGCTATTTACGCACACGGCTCCTCCAAGTCATCATTCACACTGACTCTGCTATCCTCAATAGTTTAGTTTACATTTATTATCTCTACCGCTGCGTGTAGTAAATGTGTCCCTAGTGAGGGTGATAACTTGGTAGCAGCCTTTCCTCCATCGGCATTACCCAACTTCATTGGTACTACGCTGCTATCCGACTCCCTACAACGGCATTTGGTTTCCTTGCTTATTATCGCTTGTACACCATACTCTTCTATAAGAAGAAAAGACCGGTAGGGCCTCCCGAGTTGCCGTATCATATCAATGTGTGATGTGCCAAGGTCTCTGACTCCAGAGAGGTTTTATCCTTCTTGCCTTTAACGATGGATAAAATGTAGCTTTCTGCTGTGCTTAAGGCATCAGCCCTCTCGAATTACTAACATTATGGAGCTCCATCCCTTCAACCATTTGGCTTTCGGCCCGCCACCTAACTGTCTACGCTTAAAGGCTAATGTTACCATTAGCCCTCCAAGACTCGCTACGAGTGAATGGCTAGTTCTTTCTCGACGGGAATCCCACCCGCTATATGATACGACCTAGGCTCGGCCGCACAAGCACCTCGTTAGTTGAATAAGAAAATTAAATTCACTGTATTATCTGTTCAATTATTTTACGGTCTGAAGACAAACCTGTAATAGTAGAGCCTATTAGATCTTCTCCATCAGTAACTAAAAACCAAAACTTTTGGTCATCGCCATATTCAATGATGTTGGCTTTAAATTCGTTTCCACCATCAGTTTTAATGTTTACTTCTTCTATTTGAGGATCAAGTATTTTCCCCCTAATTAAATCAGTATAACCATAAAAGCTAGATTCTAAGTTTGAAAAACCCCAATCTAATTTATGTTCATGAGAAAGTCCACCAGCGAAGCTGTTAACAAGCTTCCATCCAAATAGGTTTTTCTTAAAGAGAGCACTCCCAAAATATAAATCTTGTTGATTACCCCATTCATAAAAAGCAATTGCTTGATTGTTATCCAAAAATTCAATATGAGCAATGTTCGTCATTGGTTGATTTAATGAGTACATAACCTTTTTAATTTCCTGAACATCATCTTTTAATGCTAAATTTATAAATATAATCGCTAATAAAATAACTGTTATAGAGATAATTTTTAATTTCTTAGACATAATATTCCCCCCAAAAAACATAACACAGCATATCCATTATCTGGTTGAATTGCTAACATATTTTTTTCAACTCTACTGCCCGTTAGTTCAATACCAACCTGACTTTGTAGTTCCATCCTTATAAAAAACTTTCACTTCTGGGTCATAATTGACAGGAGCCTCTGAGAAGCTATACCATATTCGCCCTTTACTAGTATCTATAATTGTAGCTTCATTAAAATCTTGGTCTTTATATTTTATCTCCATTTCCTCTATTGAAGGGTCATTAATTACACCAAATGTTACAGATACTAGTTCTTCGTACGATTTCATATCCCTTGGCTGTAAGTTACTAAACATTCTGGTTAAAATCATATCTTCTTCGTTGAACAATTTACTTCCTGCACCATAACTCCAACGAAATCCAAGAAGGGTATTTTCAACTAATCCTACTGATAAAATATCATCCTTGCCATAAAAAATGATAGTATGCCCTTTATAGTCAGTGGTATGAAATATTTCATCAATTGGCACGTTTGATTCGCTTATAGCTTCATCGAGAGTTTTATAATTCACTTTATAATAAGTAAAAACTACAATGAAGCCCAACAAAATAATAAATGAAATAGAAAAAACTTTTTTTAATTTCATATTTCACCTCCATAGGAATATTGCTACATAAATAAACCAATACCTTTATTACACTAAACTGCACCTTTAATTCAATAAGCAAAGAGGCTTTTCTCCTTCTTGAAGTAAAGCACCCGTTAGCTGAATTAATCTTTTACTATTTCAACTTCCTTTATCGCACTTGTTAAAGCAAAGGTGTTTTCACTTATCGTATGTCCCTCTACAAGCGAGATATCATATTCTCCATTAGAGAACTGTATGTAATTCGCATCTTCTTTGTTCTTTTCAAAAAATATAGTGTACTCATTCTTATCCATTGTATTTAGTTCCCAACTTGCACCTATTGTCATTTCAACATTGTCTGATATTCTCTTAGCGTAATATCCTTCCTTGTCCTCCACTAATTCACCGACGAAATATGTATTTCCACTTGACTGTACTACTAATAAACTTTTATCATTTGTCGTTGTAATTAAATCAATATTCCCTTTAATATTTTCATTCTGAACAAAATGTTCCAAAGTTTCTTCTTTAGAAGAGAATTGGTCAATATTATCCTTTTCACTACAAGCAGATATGAAAAAAATCGCTATAACCGTTAAAATAACCATAAATTGTCTAATAATTATCTCCACCTTTACCCGTTGATTTTTCATCAAAACCATTTGCCGTTGTTCAACTAACCTGCGGCTTTAGTTCAATAAGAAAAAAGGCTTTACCCCTTCTTGAAGTAAAGCACCCCGTTAGCACAAAAAAATATGCTTTATTTTCTGTGCATTACAAATTGAGATTTGCTATATTTAAACTTATTTTTCTCGTAAAATGGAATTAAATCCTCTTCACAAAACAGACTAATTACATCAATGTGAGAAAGTTCCATTAACAATTGTGATACAATTTTCGTCCCAATACCTGACTTTTGAAATTCTGTATGTAATACAACATCTTCAATATAAGCCCTAAATTTACCGTCCGATACAGCCCTTGCAAAGCCTATTAGAACATCACCTTTCCACGCACCAACAGATATTTCCCGTTTTAACATTTCTTCAATATCTTGCTCTTTTCTATCTTCCCACCAACCTGCATCACTATAAAGTCTAATAAGTTCAGTTGCTTTTATTGGTTTCTCAATAAAACTCTTAACTTCCACTTTCAAACTACCATCCCCCATGATTTTTCTTTATATTACATCTAAAACTTTATATTGGTCTTCTTGAACTAACCTGCCCCTTTAGCCATCCATGTAGCGCAAAATCAGCGCTACACCACAGAGAATGAAAATGTGAAAAACGGGTATAGGATACTACGGCTGGGAGAGGAA
>NZ_JBIWEX010000053.1:0-4266 GCF_044762745.1 Psychrobacillus sp. NPDC096426
TGTTCCATTTTGTTTTGTCATATCGATCGACCTCCGTGTAATTTACTTAATCATATCACGTTAGCCTCGTACGACTTCTATCCTAACAGAGGGGGTTCTCGTACTCCTTATTTGAATAATTACATGTTATTGAACTTAACTGCAGCTTTAGTTCGATAAGAAAAAAGCTTTACTCCTTCTAGTTAATTATACAAATTGTATATCAAAAACATAGAGGCATCTCAACTAGAGATGCCTTTTCTATGTTTATTAATGTTTATTCATAATTCTCTACTGAAAGTAATGTCAATCCATTCAATTCCTCCGAGACAATTAAAAATGGACCAAATCCTTAAAGAATCAGGTCCTTTTGAGTATTGATTATTCTCCATTATTTTGCTGAAATGGGTGGACCCATCTCTAAAGGCTCCGGCAGATCATCAGCAGCATAAACGCTTCCCACAGCGAACATCGACAATACGAGTATAGATATAATTCTCCAAACTTTTGCTTTTTTCATTTTTCATTTCCCCTTAAAGTAATTTTTTTAGATACATAAGTGCTGATTTATATTGACGGCATTCTTCGTAATATCTGACCAATTCTTTAATGTATTCCTTAATCATTTGCTGGTCAGAGCGTTCTTCGAAATACGGTAATGCCACCGTTAACATGTAATGTTCGAATATAGGATCATTTTCTAATTTCTCTAATTTGTACTTGAGAACCTGGAATTTAATTAAGTACTCTTTGTCTTTTAAATCAGTCGAAATTCTTTCTCCGATATTCAGCCACTTTTTGGAATTCGTCTCATCTGCATCGTGCAAAAACTCTTTCAAGATGGCGTAGCAAGTCTTAACACGTGCATGGTCGTTGTCCCGATAATCCATACTTATTTCGAAGGCCGTGACAGTCTCGGACAATTTACCTTCATCAGAATAAATCATTCCTAAATTGTGATAAACCTTGGCTATGATCTCCCGGTTATGTAAAGGTTCGACTTTCTTCAAGATGCTAAGATAGGTTTCTTTCGCCTGCTCTAAATTGCCCATTTTCCGGTAGTTGATACCAAGGAGCAACTGACAGTTCACGCACTGCTCGTAATCCATTCTCCTGGCGAATAATTCCAATGCCTTCTCTTCATAATAGGTAGACATAGGATATTCACCTAACATATGATGAACAAGTGCAAGCTGATAATATATGTCTTCAATTTCACTCTCGGGGGTAAGTTTTTCAGCTTCTTTGTATAGCTTGAGAGATTGAGATAGACTACCATACATATAGTGGTAAAGGCCGCAATATCGGTTGTAATAAGGCTTCATCCACTCAGGAGCATATTCCATTATCCCTACAATTTCTTCGTACAGTTCGAATGATACTTCTCGTTCCTTCTTCATCAAAGCGATCCTTAAACCGAACAATACATAGAAAATCCGTATTATCGGCCAATCATTCAAGCTAGTTTTAACTGTTATCTCTTCATATAGTAATATAGCCTTTTCTTTGTCTCCAGACCTAATGAGCTTATGGATATTTAATGCATTAAGCTGCAGGTAGTGAAGTAGCTCTTCCTCTTTATAAATGTCAGTCTTATTAATCCCGAGCTTTGTACAGAAGATATCAAACATATCTTCACTCGGTTCAACGATATCGTGTTCTATCTTGCTTAGATGAGATACCGAACACACTCCTAAAGCCAACTCTTTTTGTGTTAACTTACTTTTAGTACGGAAGTACTTGATTTTTAAACCGACACCCAACCTATCTCCCCCCTTTCACTTATCTATTATTTTACCAAAGAACTACCAAATTGTTAATCTCTGAAAGTTGGGAAAGTTCACAGAAAAAAAGTGATTCAATCTGAATTTTTGAAAGGAGTTTCATAAAATGTGGATTGTTACTTTACTATGAAAGAACAGAAGAAATAGTTTTGAAGAGTATTAAAGGACGTTTCCGTTCAGTATGGTATATTTGTAATTCGATAGATAACTTGATGAAAATAAATGAAAATAAGCCCTATTAAATTGATTTTACGAACAAAATTTAACAATACAGAATAATTAGACTCTTGTTGATATTTAATTTAGTAAAAGTAATAATAGAGATAGAGGCACTGGCCAGTCTTCTAAACTATTTAGGGGGATAAATGTATGAAAAAACATTTGCAGAAATTTTTCTTAGTCGTAACAACAATGGCATTAATGTTGTCAACCGGTTTTGCTGTTCAAGCAGAAGAAGTTATACAAGGTAATCAAATAGACAAACTTAATTCTTCTGTCCAACAGTCATTTTTTTATGATGAAGACGCAGGAAAAATCCAAATCGATGTAGAACGCGTAGCAAAACTTCATAGCATTAGCATAAATGAGGAAAAAGCATTGAAGGAAGCTAATGAATCTCTCTCTGAACTATCTAAAGAAGAAACTGAAAAAATCATAATCGATTCTGGTTATAATCCAGATGAGCTTGAAGATGGCGAATACTTTGCGAATGGAATACCTATTTTACTCGTCGGCATTGGATTGATAGTTTTCTACTTCTCCTATGGGAAATTCTTGGATTACTTGGAAAAAAGAGCTCTAATAAAAGGATGCTATGATCAGCACGGTTATCCAGTAGTTGATTCCCGTGATACATCAGGTTTAAACGGCCAACCAAATCAATATGAAGCACAGAAAATAGGTGGATACAATTTTGCCTGTATGGAAAATCCTCAAAATTAATCATAAAATGCACTGGGAGTAATCTCTCAGTGCGTTTTTAGTTTATTATTTATTATACTCGAGGCACCATGCTATAGCGTAAGCAATGCTTGAAGCTACTATTGTTGACGCAAATAAATAGATAGGTAATGCAGGATAAAGATAAATATAATTTGTAGAAAGAACCATAATCATCATTGTTATCATTACAGCCACTGTAAACGTTACATGAGAAGCCCTGGTTGCTTTATTGGTGATAATCATCTCCCGTTCATCTCCATCTTGAAATTCTCCAAATTTCAATAAGATGTCAGCCCGTTTTCTTGGCTTCAATTTTACAGAAAGAATTGATTGAAGAACCACTAATAAAATACTGATGATAAATGGCCACCAACTAAATTTTACATCCACATTGATAATTTCACCGTTTATTAACCCACGGTCAAATTCATCAATTAACCAGACGTTTTCATATGCAAATCCCAATGCATAAGCGAACACGCCAATAATAATAATTTTGCTGATACTTTCAAACAGAACAATCTTCACTTGCCATCCCCCTTGAAAAAGATTTTTTCGATTGGCACCTGAAACACTTCCGCAATATTCATCGCAAGTAATAGCGATGGTACATATGATCCTTTTTCCAATGAGACAATTGTTTGTCTCGTAACACCAACTTTTTCAGATAAATCTTGTTGCGTTAACTTATCTCTTGCCCTCAACTCTTTTATCCGATTTTTGATATTCATGATTACCTCCTGTATTTGGTATTACAAATGTAAAACAAACTAATCATTTTGTAAAGTATTTCGGACATTTTAGTGGTTGGGAAAATTGAGAGTAATTTTCAGGTTTACATCCATTATTTTCTTGTATTTTCATCGACTTTTAGTACTCTATAATCTTGAACCATGATGATTCACTAACACTTCCGTTCTTTTATTGATTACAGCATGATTCCTATAATAAAAACATATTTATTGCACAATTTTTGATCTCACCCATGCGGGAGAGAAGTTATTAGCGAAAGCACTTTGTATAAGAGTTCATCTGTCTTTTTTGACGGACTGAGGACTTATACAAAGTGCTTTTTTTATGCTTTGAATAAATCAAACTTTTTTAAGGAGGAACATTATTATGTTCAAAATCAAAGGAGAAGCATTGTAACAAGTAGTAGGTAGTTTATCGAAAGGTGCAAAACGAGCACGTTTAAGCGAGTCTCGAGTGTTTGTTACAGAAGAAAATATCATCATAGTCGATTCTCCCTTAGATAATCGGGATAAAACTATTAATTAATCATCAAATAGTGAGTTGTTTGATTTAGTCCATAAGCTAATTAATGACAAAAAGTAATCCTAACCCCCTCAAAAAAATTTAACACTTAAACCATACGAATAAGTACGCATATGCAAACGGACGTTAATCCTCAAATATTAACACTTTTCTTTAACTAAACTGCGGCCTTAGTTTAAGTGTAAATCTTCCGGTGTTTGTCAATATAGTTGTCGCATTTAGCTAGTTTAGTATCTTTAAAATACATATTCTTATCTCTTGTAACCAAAAATTCTGTCAAGGCTAC
>NZ_JBIWEX010000054.1:0-3201 GCF_044762745.1 Psychrobacillus sp. NPDC096426
GTTCCATTTTGTTTTGTCATATCGATCGACCTCCGTGTAATTTACTTAATCATATCACGTTAGCCTCGTACGACTTCTATCCTAACAGAGGGGGCGATTGAAATGTCACAATGAAATAATCTAGTATTGGAAGAAAAGCACTCGTCTGCTTAATACATAGAAAGAATAAATTGGTTCAGTTGGAACGCCGTATGCGGTGAAAGTCGCACGTACGGTGTGAACAGGGGGAAAAGCTGGCGATAACTTCAAAGGCTTACCTATCTGTATCAATAAGAAAAATCTGAAATTGGAACTTTAAGGCATTTAAATCGTACTGACTTTAAAGGAATAATTAGGGGAAGGGAGAGAAACGTATTGCAAATTTTTGTTTATATAACTTTAGCTACAATCATCATAGTTGCCATTTCATCATCTATTCTTCGCAAAAAGAGTTATCCCAAGTATTGGATACCTAGTGTTTTCTTGATAGGAATATCAATTGTAATTGCTGTCGTAAGCTTTTTCACGTTGGACGACGGCTGGGCATCTATGAGTTTTTTCTTTATGTTTATTAGCATAACAATAGGTTCGTTTATAGGCACAGCTATTTCAATGCTTACAAAATTCAAGGCTATTTAATACACTTTCTATCGGCGTGTTGGGAACCTCGTTATTCAATTAACGGAGTGCTTTACTTCAAGAAGGAGTAAAGCCTTTTTTCTTATTGAACTAAAGCGGCAGTTTAGTTCAATAAGCAGATAATCGATTTTTGTTAATTCAAACGGAAAGTTAACTGATAATTGAAACTCCTGTTCGTTTCGAACGTATGAAAGTAAAGCGGCAGTTTAGTTTAAGATGGTTATATAAGAATGAGAAATGTAAGGGGTGTTTTTATTGAAAAGGCATACCAAGACTGGAAAAATCTTATTTTATTTAGGAGTATGGCTAAGTGCAGCTGGATTTGCTTTTAATCAGACATTTGGAATTGCGGATACTCCTGAACCATATGCAACATTTTCTGTACCCTTAATTGTTATCGGAATTATATTAGGGGTGGTATCAAACTTTTATAAGAAAAGTAAAGAGAGTAATTAGGGATTTCGAAGGCTTTTCTTATTGTGCTAACGGGTGCTTTACTTCAAGAAGGGGTAAAGCCTTTTTTCTTATTGAACTAAAGCAGCAGGTTAGTTCAAGAAGGAAAACAATAAAGTTGTGGCGAATACATAATAAAATAAACTAAAAAAAGGAAGGTTATTATGAGAATACTTATATTAGGAGCAACTGGCTTTTTGGGCTCGAATTTATTCCAACTGGCTTCAGAGAACAATAATCTAACAGTGTTTGGTACCTCACGTTTTCAACATGAGAACTCTAATATTATGCAAGTAGATGTTACAAACAAACAATCAATAGGATGTGCCATTAAAAAAATAAATCCAGAAGTAGTTATATGGTCACTTATGAGTTTTGGAGAAGAAACCCAATTAATCAAATTAGGGCTCGAAAATTTATTATCAGAAATAGAGAGTGAAACAAAACTTATATTTCTATCAACGGATGCAGTTTTTGTTGAAGGAATAGGTGGTTACAAAGAATCGGACCCAATTGGTACGTTGCCAAAAGAAGCAGACTTAGCTGATTATGTGAACGGCAAGAATATTGGAGAAAACTTAATTCTCAATAATCATCCAAATCACGTGATACTGCGAACTGGACCGCTATATGGTAATAATGGGAATGGAGTTATTGAAAAACGTACCGTACGGATAATTGAGAAAATAAAAGAGAACCAGTCATTTAAGGCATATACAAATGTATATAGAACTTTTGTAGATATTAATGATTTATCAAGTACGATTATTGAATTGACTAAAATAAAATTTAAAGGGATTTTGCATGTTGGACCCATACATAAAGAAAGCTATTATTCGTTTTATAAAAAGAGATTGGAACAACTTGGATGGAATAATAGTTTTCTCAGTCCAATTATTATTTCTAAAGAAGATTTCCCTTATCTATCTCTTGATACGTCTCTAAATACACAAAAAGCTCACCAATTGCTTAAATCTAATTTTCGCACAGTTTGACTAATTATTGTTTTTTCGATTTTGAAAGGAAAAGGTAGTTGTTTTTCAACTCCGATGAAAATTAGTTCCTCAAGAAATGAAAAATGACGAAGACCCCTACTTAATCGTTAAAAAAAAGAGGAGAGCGTAAATAAGTCTATGGATTACGGTTGACTGGATTAAGGTCAGTATCAGTATTGACACTTCCTACCCATTTTCATTCTCTGTGGTGCAGCATTTTTTTGTGCTGCATGGATGGCTAACGGGTGCTTTACTTCAAGAAGGAGTAAAGTTCAAAAAGAGAGAAAATTAAAAATACACATTAAGGGGGACAATATGAAATTTTATCTTTCATCTTTTAAAATTGGAAATGAAGAACGGAAACTAATCGAATTAACGGAAAATGGGAATAAAAAAGTTGCATATATCAATAATGCATTAGACTTTGCGACTGATTTAGAAAGAAAAGATAAAAGTGATGTTGCAGACGTAAGTGAACTGCAAAGAATAGGTTTCACAGTGGATATTTTAGACTTGAAAATGTACTTCCATAACCACGAAGGATTGAAAGAAAAGCTTGATCAATACGATGTTATTTGGGTAAGAGGTGGTAATACTTTTGTTCTTGCACAAGCAATGAGATTAAGTGGTTTCGATAAAATCATTAAAAAGTATTATAGAGAAAAAAGAGATATTCTATATGGGGGATATAGTGCAGGTGGTTGTATTCTTGGACCAACTTTAAAAGGCATACACTTAGCAGACGAACCTGAGCAGAAACCTTACGGAAATGAACATCAAACTATATGGGAAGGTTTATGCATTTTGGATTATGTAATTGCCCCACATTATAAATCAGACCACAAAGAATCTAACGATATGGACCGAGCAATTGAATTTATGATCGAGAATAAAATTCTATTTAAAGCATTGAGGGATGGAGAAGTAATCATAATTGAATAGAACTAATCCCAAATTCTAAAACAGTTCAGCAATCGGGCGCGATTGTTTAATAAGCGTCGCTGTTCTTATTAAACTCCCATGAAAATTAAAAGCTTCGGTTTAGAGAAAAAGACAATACGAAATCAGACGCATCTCATTTATTTTTTAAAAAATGCAGCGCCTAAATGTGGATCAAATTATGGGTTGGATTAGG
>NZ_JBIWEX010000055.1:0-2931 GCF_044762745.1 Psychrobacillus sp. NPDC096426
GTTCCATTTTGTTTTGTCATATCGATCGACCTCCGTGTAATTTACTTAATCATAACACGTTAGCCTCGTACGACTTCTATCCTAACAGAGGGGGACCTCCGTAGACACTTCGTAGATATATATTTAGTCACTTCACTAATCAAAAGCTTAAAATTGATTCTAATAGCTTGTGGTAGTTAGTTCTGAGGCTAGCTCTTTAATACAACTGCTCCTTTAGACAATAAAAAAGAACCCAATCTAATGAAAGACTGGATTCTTAAGATTTTATTAAGAGTATTAATTTCTTTAATCCTTAGTTATCTTTTATTAAATAAGTTTGTAATTGGAGAAAAAGAGTCGTGTGATTTTCGTAAATCATCTGTATCCATTTGAATATATCTTCTCATTGTTCGAATATCCGACCAACCTCCCATTTTCTGTAGTGTAAACGAATCACAACCATTTAAGGTCATATTCTTCGCCCAAGTATGTCGATATACGTGAGCAGTTACTTTCTTGTCTTTTATCCCTGCTTTATCTGCGTAATACTTTAAACGTTTGTTAAAATGATTTTGTCCAAGTGGTTCACCGAATTGAGATAGAAAAACTCTATCTGTTGAAAAATGTTTTTTGTTTTCACCGACCAGTTGCAAAATTAATTTTAT
The DNA here is from genome assembly GCF_044762745.1 of Psychrobacillus sp. NPDC096426. Classification (NCBI taxonomy): domain Bacteria; kingdom Bacillati; phylum Bacillota; class Bacilli; order Caryophanales; family Bacillaceae; genus Psychrobacillus; species Psychrobacillus sp. NPDC096426. The sequence continues at coordinate 645 of NZ_JBIWEX010000055.1, forward strand.
GATATGTGAAGAAACTGGTATTAATCTTGGCTTACGATTTTTATTCCTATCTCCTTCTAGTGTTATAAACCTTGTTTGAAAGTCAATATCCACTACTCTTAAACTCAATAATTCACCTGCCCTCATTCCACTATCTGGGAGTAACATCATTGCTACGTAATCTCTAAATCCTACATAATCTCGCATATTAGGCTGTTTAAGGACTGCTTTTACATCTTCATCGGTAAAACAGTTCGTAAGGTCTATATCGTGCTTTAACAGCTTTAATTTCGCTGTTGGATTGACTTCGATATACTCTTCTCTTTCAAGATAGTTAAAGAGTGCTTTATATACTCTAATACGAATGTTGATACTTACTTCTGAAAGCCCTACCTTTTGCTCGCTTTTAATGAATTTATGGTCTTCATACTTCACTCTGTCGTACTGTAGGTAATTAATATAATCTCGAAAAATTTGTACATCGAGTTCATCCACTGATTTAATTTCGTAATTTTGGTTTAACCATTTAACAAAGTAACTCCAGTCCTTCAAATAGTCCCTTAATGTACGTTCTCTTACACCTTCTGCCTTCTTACCTGCAAGTACAATATTCAATGCTTGTTCAAGTTTTAGTATTGGATATTCTTTTTGATTGGTTAAAGTCCTTACTGGTTTTCTTCGTACTTTCTTGTTTAAAGCCATAATAAAAAGCCTCCTTGAAAATTAATGTGTAACGACATTAACAATCAAAAAGGCTGTAGTCCACAATCCTAAATACCCTTAATTAGGGTTGTTTTCATACATTTTGGGGATTGTGTTTCATCCATTTTCAGCTGTAATTCATAACCCTAGCATTTCCCTCTATAAAAGAAAATGCTCTTTCCTTATGTTTAACAAGTCTCTGGTGTACCAGCTTTACTAGCCGTTCTAAACGAAGAACCACAACCGCAAGAAGCGATAGCGTTCGGGTTGTCGATGGTGAATCCGCCACCCATTAAAGATTCTTTGTAATCGATTGTCGTTCCATTTAATATCGAAGCATCCTCTTTAGATACGACGATATCAATACCATGCTGTAAGAGTTCTATGTCATCTTCCTTTTTTTCATGTTCAAAACCCATTCCATAAGAAAGACCGCTACATCCACCACCATTTACCGAGACGCGAAGCATAGATCCTTCTTCTCCATTATGCGTCATCATTTCTTTCACGCGGTATGCTGCCGCTTCAGATATAATCACTACTTCTGCCATCTGAATCACCATTCCTTCCTTTTATATATCATATCAGTGTTTTTACTATCTAGACAAGGATAACTACTTAAGTCAATTGTATTCCATATTAATTTAATTATTTCGCTTTCAAGACAATAGTCAAGTATAATTGAACTAGAAGCTAACTGGATGAAAAGAGGTCTTTTTATGGAAATATCTCCATATTATCAAAAAAGTGTTGAATGTTTACACTGCAAAAAAAAATTTACAACAACTAAAGTCCGATCTAAATTTGTCAAAGTAGAATCCTATGCTTCTGACTTTCAACCAATTTATCAAAACAAGGAAATAAACCCTTTACTCTATAATATATTCGTTTGTGAGCATTGCGGATTTTCGTTTACAGAAGAATTTTCCAAATACTTTGCACCTGGTATGAAGGACGAGATTCAAGAAAAAATTGCAAACAAATGGGTTCCAAGATCATATGGAAATGAAAGAAGCATAGAAGAAGGCATTAGCGCATACAAGCTAGGCATTTTTTGTGGGACAATTAAAAAAGAAAAATTCATCAATATTGCTGGATTAGCACTGCGTACCGCTTGGCTATACCGTTTACAACGACAACATGCGGAAGAACGTCGCTTTATCGAAATAGCAAGAGATCGTTATAATGACTCCTATTCCAACGGAGATTACAGTGGAACTCAAATGTCTGAAACAAGAATGCTCTACTTAATAGCGGAGTTATCCCGAAAAATTGGTCAAATGGAATACGCAACTCGTTACTTTTCAAAAGTGATTGAAACACAAAGTACATCGCTTGAGCCTAAAATTGTGGAAATGGCAAAAGAACGTTGGCAAGAAATTCGAGACAATAAAGAAAAAGAAGCCCTTTATTAATAACGGGTACCGTTACCTATCGCAAAACTGGAATTTACACACAAAAATGCAATTGAAAAATTACAACAAAAAGCACCGCAATTGCGGTGCTTTTTGTATATGACCGTTTGTCAAATTAAGTGCAACAGTTCTTCCTGAAACGCCTCGTATGCAGTTGTCCAGCCAAGGCATTTCCTTGGTCGATTGTTAAT
>NZ_JBIWEX010000056.1:0-2569 GCF_044762745.1 Psychrobacillus sp. NPDC096426
AGGGTAAAAGCCCCGTAGTCAAAAGTTCATTCTCTCTTGAGTGTATCCTGAGTACGGCGGAACACGTGAAATTCCGTCGGAATCCGGGAGGACCATCTCCCAAGGCTAAATACTCCCTAGTGACCGATAGTGAACCAGTACCGTGAGGGAAAGGTGAAAAGCACCCCGGAAGGGGAGTGAAATAGACCCTGAAACCGTGTGCCTACAAGTAGTCAGAGCCCGTTAATGGGTGATGGCGTGCCTTTTGTAGAATGAACCGGCGAGTTACGATTACATGCAAGGTTAAGCTGAGAAAGCGGAGCCGCAGCGAAAGCGAGTCTGAATAGGGCGAATGAGTATGTGGTCGTAGACCCGAAACCAGGTGATCTACCCATGTCCAGGATGAAGGTAAGGTAACACTTACTGGAGGTCCGAACCCACGTACGTTGAAAAGTGCGGGGATGAGGTGTGGGTAGCGGAGAAATTCCAATCGAACCTGGAGATAGCTGGTTCTCTCCGAAATAGCTTTAGGGCTAGCCTCAAACGTTAGAATCTTGGAGGTAGAGCACTGTTTGGACTAGGGGCCCATCCCGGGTTACCGAATTCAGACAAACTCCGAATGCCAATGATTTATGTTTGGGAGTCAGACTGCGAGTGATAAGATCCGTAGTCAAGAGGGAAACAGCCCAGACCACCAGCTAAGGTCCCAAAGTATTTGTTAAGTGGAAAAGGATGTGGCGTTGCTTAGACAACCAGGATGTTGGCTTAGAAGCAGCCATCATTTAAAGAGTGCGTAATAGCTCACTGGTCGAGTGACGCTGCGCCGAAAATGTATCGGGGCTAAACAAATCACCGAAGCTGTGGATTGATACCTTTGGTATCAGTGGTAGGAGAGCGTTCTAAGGGCGTTGAAGTCAGACCGGAAGGACTGGTGGAGCGCTTAGAAGTGAGAATGCCGGTATGAGTAGCGAAAGATGGGTGAGAATCCCATCCACCGTATGACTAAGGTTTCCTGAGGAAGGCTCGTCCGCTCAGGGTTAGTCGGGACCTAAGCCGAGGCCGATAGGCGTAGGCGATGGATAACAGGTTGATATTCCTGTACCACCAAACCACCGTTTGAGTAATGGGGGGACGCAGAAGGATAGGGTAAGCATGCTGTTGGTTATGCATGTCCAAGCAGTAAGGTGTGAATGTAGGCAAATCCGCATTCTATAACATTGAGCTGTGATGGCGAGGACGTATGTCCGAAGTTCCTGATTTCACGCTGCCAAGAAAAGCCTCTAGCGAGGTGATAGGTGCCCGTACCGCAAACCGACACAGGTAGTCGAGGAGAGAATCCTAAGGTGAGCGAGAGAACTCTCGTTAAGGAACTCGGCAAAATGACCCCGTAACTTCGGGAGAAGGGGTGCTCTTTAGGGTGAATAGCCCTGAAGAGCCGCAGTGAATAGGCCCAGGCGACTGTTTAGCAAAAACACAGGTCTCTGCAAAACCGTAAGGTGAAGTATAGGGGCTGACGCCTGCCCGGTGCTGGAAGGTTAAGAGGAGTGCTTAGCGCAAGCGAAGGTGCGAATTGAAGCCCCAGTAAACGGCGGCCGTAACTATAACGGTCCTAAGGTAGCGAAATTCCTTGTCGGGTAAGTTCCGACCCGCACGAAAGGCGTAACGATCTGGGCACTGTCTCAACGAGAGACTCGGTGAAATTATAGTACCTGTGAAGATGCAGGTTACCCGCGACAGGACGGAAAGACCCCGTGGAGCTTTACTATAGCTTGATATTGAATTTTGGTGCAACTTGTACAGGATAGGCAGGAGCCTTAGAGCCCGGAGCGCCAGCTTCGGAGGAGGCGTCGGTGGGATACTGCCCTGGTTGTATTGAAATTCTAACCCATACCCGTAACCCGGGTAGGAGACAGTGTCAGGCGGGTAGTTTGACTGGGGCGGTCGCCTCCTAAAGTGTAACGGAGGCGCCCAAAGGTTCCCTCAGAATGGTTGGAAATCATTCGAAGAGTGTAAAGGCAGAAGGGAGCTTGACTGCGAGACCTACAAGTCGAGCAGGGTCGAAAGACGGGCTTAGTGATCCGGTGGTTCCGCATGGAAGGGCCATCGCTCAACGGATAAAAGCTACCCCGGGGATAACAGGCTTATCTCCCCCAAGAGTCCACATCGACGGGGAGGTTTGGCACCTCGATGTCGGCTCATCGCATCCTGGGGCTGTAGTCGGTCCCAAGGGTTGGGCTGTTCGCCCATTAAAGCGGTACGCGAGCTGGGTTCAGAACGTCGTGAGACAGTTCGGTCCCTATCCGTCGTGGGCGTAGGAAATTTGAGAGGAGCTGTCCTTAGTACGAGAGGACCGGGATGGACACACCGCTGGTGTACCAGTTGTTCTGCCAAGAGCATCGCTGGGTAGCTATGTGTGGACGGGATAAGTGCTGAAAGCATCTAAGCACGAAGCCCCCCTCAAGATGAGATTTCCCATTACGCAAGTAAGTAAGATCCCTCAAAGACGATGAGGTAGATAGGTTCGGGGTGGAAGCGTGGCGACACGTGCAGCTGACGAATACTAATCGATCGAGGACTTAACCAAATGTAT
>NZ_JBIWEX010000057.1:0-1725 GCF_044762745.1 Psychrobacillus sp. NPDC096426
TTAATGCCTAAAAACAAAGCCCTGGAAATTTTACTGTTCGTAAAATTTCCAGGGCTTTTCATTTTTCAAGGTGGGTTTTGTCCCAGCCTCATTTTCCTACTTCCAGACTCCAGCGCCTTGCCCCTCTGGGGCAGAAATAGGCGCTTGCGCTTTTAATTATTACACTCTGTCATAAGGAACGGAATTTGGTATTTCCGCATATGGATTTTCTTTATTGATATGGTCATAAAACATAATGCCATTTAAATGATCTAGTTCATGTTGAAATGCAATCGCTGCTAAGCCTTTTAGCCGCTTTTTGAATGGTGTGCCATCTGGATAATATCCAGTAGCGGTAATTCGTGCGTGTCTTGGTACATATCCCTCAATCACTTCGTCCACAGAAAGACAACCTTCACCAGCAGTAATATATGTGTTTTCTACGGAATGGCTAATTATTTTTGGGTTAACCGCAACAAAGCTTACCTCTTCACCTTCTGCATCGGTTAAATGGAGCGCGAACATTCTTTTCTCTGCGTTCACTTGAGGAGCCGCAAGTCCTATCCCGGGCCGCAATTTATATTTTTCGATCATTTTATCATCTTGACTATTGATCACATATTCCAACAAATCATTCGCAAGCTGTATATCAACCTCTGATAAAGGAAAAGTCATTTCTTCCGTTTTTTTTCGTAGTGCTGCGTGACCATCTCTTACAATATCTTTCATTAAAATCATCATAATCGTCCTTTCCATGTTCATATTTCTATTATATCGAAAATTCCTCATTTGCTAAACAAAAAAAGCCTATTGTACGATTGAATTTAGAGGCTAGAACAATTATAGTGAAATGATTAGAGGAGGTTGCGTGATGAAAAAATGGAAATACGTAATTCCTTTATGCTTTGTATTACTTCTATCTGCATGTTCTTTTGGTGAAACAACAGATGAAAAATTGTCTAACATCTTAACGGAAATATATAATTTAGAAGCAGATTATAGAGATGTACAAACGCAGTTAGCCGAAACGGAACAAAAAGAACAAGCTAATTTTCAAAGCATGATGGAGTTAACGAAAGATCAAAAAGAAGAGCTTACGACAAAAGTGGAGGAAACGGCTCAACTTTTGGAGGAAAGACTCGTATTAGTGGAAAAAGAGGCAGCTTCTATTAAAAGTGCTTCTGATAAATTAACAGATTTCGATGTACTTATTTCGGATACAGACGTAGCATCGGAAAAAGCAAGTATCCAACAAATCGAAGAAGCATTAAAAAATCGTTATACTGCATATAGCAAATTAACAGAACAATATAACGCACTCGCTAGTCTACAAGAGAAGTTATATAAGATGTTAATCGAAGAAGCAGCAGATGTAACGACCATTCAGCAGCAAGTCGATGAAGTGAATAAACAAAACGAAGTGGTGCAACAATCGGTCGAAACGTTTAATGAACTTACAGCTAATCTAAATAAAGTAAAAGATGAAGTCTTTACTGCATTACAAAAGGAAAATTAGTAAAGAGAATAATAGAATATGCAACGCCAAAAAGTAGAGTATGGGGAACTAAGATTCCTATACTCTATTTTTTATACTTTAGGAAATATGGTGTGAATATTTTTCGATCTATACCATAAAGGTGTCACTATTTAGGGAAACTGCGTCGTAGTAAAATTTTCCACTAGGATTTCCGCTGCAGGGCGGACGCTTTCCACGGGGTGAGCGATAAGCCATCGCCGACGCTAACG
>NZ_JBIWEX010000058.1:0-1719 GCF_044762745.1 Psychrobacillus sp. NPDC096426
ACTCAAAATCGTGCTGAAAATATCTTTCGCTTACTCAAAGTCCTGGATTCCAAAGGAAATGAATTACAACTCATCTCCAATCGATTCGATTTGAGGAGGAAATCTCCGAGATGTATAAAGCCCGTTGGGCAATTGAACTATTTTTCAAATGGATCAAACAACATTTGAATATCAAAAAGTTCTTTGGTCAAAGTGAATGGGCCATTCATAATCAAGTGTACATCGCACTCGTTGTCTATTGCCTGAATGTCTTAGCATAATTAGCGACGACGCAGAGTAAGCGAAAAATCCTACAAATTAGCCGTTACTTAAGAGCTGCACTCTGGAAACCTGCACATATCTGGATTCGTAAAATAAAAGGGACAGCAGTTCCTTAACAAATAAACTGTCGATGCCGCAAATGTCTAATTGTAAATAAAAACCAAATGGATGGACCCACCTCTATTAGAGTGTTTATCTTTTTGGCTCATAAAAAGAAATAATAATTGTAAGAATTTTCAATCATTATTTACGCAACGCTAGTGATATTTATTGATAGCATTTTTAAACCAATTGTAACTTTAAATTAAAGTTTGATCATAAGCATCTTCCAAACCCACATTTTACAATAAATAATAAGAACCCACTTTGACAAAAGAGTGATCAAAATGGGTTCTTATCCAGCATATTTAATTTGGTTTTTATAAAAAAAGTTGATTATTTCGCAAAGTGAATCTTTAACTAAAGCACCACGTTTAATAAGAGGTTGGTTTAGGAAAGATTTTAGTGTGTAGACAAAAGGCATTCGTATGAATCCATTCTATTCTAATTCATCTCTGGGAATAAAATTAATCTGTTTAGCTTGATACATATTATCTTTAAAAGTATAAATAATATGAATTTCACCTATAGATCCCCCAGCAGGAGCTATTGTCAGCCCTACTTTAGCCACTAATTTGTTGTCAATAACTTCAAACCTTAAAGTACTTCCAATAGCGACATTTTCAAATATATGTGATGGAACAATGTTTAATTCCTTGATATTTATTTTGTTCTTCTCCTTACCAATACTAACAATAGCTTTTGAACTACTCAATTTAGTTTTTACATTCTTGTTAATAATGGCCATTGGATTATCTACAAGTTTCTCTAATAAATCCCCGTTATTATCTACGTGAAACACATGAGGTTCTTGTATTATTACTCCAGTACCTGTATCGGTTGTTAAAACAATAACTATTTCTTTCCTACCATCATTATTAGTATCACTGTAATAGAGTTTTGGATAATACGTTATATTAGGGGAATTCAGCCATCTTGGGAAAAAATAAGTTTCTCCTTTCACAGTTAGTTTGAAATTCGTTAAATCTCCTTCTTTTTCAGTGGCATACAAAGTAAGTTCAGCTTCCGGTAAATTTCCAACAACTTTTTCAGCTGTGCTTGCCTTGGTCCCCATCGGAACTAAGAGTATTATCAATGTAAATATGGCTAGTTTTTTTAATATCCTGTTCATAATTCATCCTCTTTATTGATTAGTATGTTAGAGGTATCTTTTATTATTCACTAATATTATTTCTGATTTTACCTATTTAAGTGTAACAATTCACAATGGATTTCTAAGACCTACTTGATGTTTAGGATAAATATAAAGTAGGGAAACCATTCTCATGGCTTCCCCCTTATCAAACCGCACGTGCCTTATTAAGGCATACGGCTTACCCATATGTTTACAATGTTATC
>NZ_JBIWEX010000059.1:0-1479 GCF_044762745.1 Psychrobacillus sp. NPDC096426
TTCATACACTTCTTTTCGTTTTTCTAGTATGTCCACATGTGCCCCAGTGTGACATTGTATAGGTGTAACGAAGTTAAGCCCGCTGTGTAAATGAACTTCGTTGTACCAATGCACAAATTGCGCTGCCCATTTCCTCGATTCCTCCAGTGATCCGAAGCCTTGGTGTGGAAAATCCGGACGATATTTGAGCGTTCGAAACATCGCTTCTGAATACGGGTTATCGTTACTCACACGTGGTCTTGAAAAGGAGCTTTGAATGCCTAGTTTCTCTAGTAACACTAAGAATGTCGCAGCCTTCATCGGACTACCATTGTCGGAATGTAAAACAAGTGGTGCGCCTTTAATTTTTTCCTGGATTACCGCTTTTTTCACGAGTGTTTCCGCATGTTTTGATTCTTCTGTTTCCCATACTTCCCAGCCGACTACTTTTCTACTAAACAAGTCCAGAATCAAATAGAGTCGATAAAATAAACCTTTCACCGGTCCACCGAGCCATGTAATATCCCATGTCCATACTTGATTGGGAGCCGTCGCAAGATGGCTTTCTGGGATTCTACGCTGCGGTTTCCCACTACGTCCCCGGTGATTTTGCATTTTTTCTTCTTTTAATACACGATAAAAGGTAGATTCGGATGCAATATAGGTACCTTTATCTGCTAGCTTCGGCACGATTTGTGTTGGTGGTATATCTGCGTACTCTGTTTGCTTCACAACGGTGATAATTTCTTCTCTTTCTTCCGGAGACAACTTATTTTTCGGTGTTGGACGCTTCGTAAGTGGTCGCTGATCGACCTTTACTCCACCATCCGCCACCCATCGCTCGTACGTACGGACGTTGATGTGTAGCTCCTGACAGGCCTTCCCTAATCGTGCACCATTTCGATTGGCTTCTTGTATTAATTTCACGGCTAGTGTGCGATTTGCCGGGTCAATCATTCGTCCGCGTCGTCCCCCCAAATCGCTTGGGCCTTTTTTCGAAGAAGTAGTAATGCCGCGGCTTCCGCCAACGCTTTCTCCTTTTTTTGAAGATCTTTTTCTAACGCTTTTGCACGTTTCTGTTCTTCTTTCAGCTGCACATTCAACTGTTTGGACTGATCAAAAGCTTGCCCATTTGCCTGAAGGCAAACACTTTTCCATGCTTCAATCTGTTCCCGATATAAGCCCTTTTTACGACAATACTCGGCAAGCTCCAACTCATTCATCGCAAATGTTTCCATGACGATTAAAAACTTATCCTGGCTATTCCATTTGTCGCTTGTTTGTCCGTTGCCGGGCGTTGCAGTACCAGCTACTCGTGCTTCCTTTCTCCACTTGTACAACGTCACTTCTGAAATACCTTCTTCTTTGGAGATTTTCGCCACCGCTTCATTGTTTGGTGGCATCATACGCCCGATGATTTCTACTTTTCGTTCTTGCGTGTAACGTGTTCCATTTTGTTTTGTCATATCGATCGACCTCCGTGTAATTTACTTAATCATA
>NZ_JBIWEX010000060.1:0-1414 GCF_044762745.1 Psychrobacillus sp. NPDC096426
TAGCCTTGACAGAATTTTTGGTTACAAGAGATAAGAATATGTATTTTAAAGATACTAAACTAGCTAAATGCGACAACTATATTGACAAACACCGAGAATGAAATATAATATAGAAATTTTATTGGAGAACAACGAAGAATTTTCAGCTTTTCTAAAATCAAGGATAAAGGAGTTTAATAATAAGCACTCATTTCACCATAAAGAAGCAAGGAACAAAGGTTCAGTGCAACCCATAAGTATTATTGTTGAGAATGATAAGAAAAAATGGATAGGTGGAATAACCGCAGATGTTTACTGGGACTGGGTTGAAATCAATGATTTTTGGTTTCATGAAGAATTTAGGGGTAAGGGTTTAGGTGGGGATTTGCTCGATAAAACGGAAAAGTTAGCTAAAGAGAAAGGTGCAAAGAAGGCACTATTAACTACTTTTGATTTTCAAGCACGTTCTTTCTATGAAATTAAAGGATATAAAGTTGTGGGTGAAATAAAAGATTATCCCCCTGGTAGTAGTTATTTTACAATGGTTAAATCATTAGTATAGAATCTCTTATTCAACTCCCATGAAAATTAGTTCTTCAAGAAATGAAAAATGACAATACTAAGAAGAACCCTACTTAATCGTTAAAAAAAAGAGGATAGCGTGAATAAGTCTATGGATTACGGTTGACTGGATTAAGGTCAGTATCAGTATTGACACTTCCTACCCATTTTCATTCTCTGTGGTGTAGCATTTTTTTGTGCTGCATGGATGGCTAACGGGGACTTTAACATTGTTAGAGTTTAATGTGGGGTGAAGCATCGTTATGAAAATTACAAAAGGAATTATGATTGGTTTTATTTTTGGTTTTGGTTTATCGTTTGTTATTTCCTTTATGTTTATGTTCGTTGCACAGGGATTAGCTGGTGGCGTTACTTCTTTATTTGGAGAGAGTTGGCTATATTACGCAACTATTATTCCCTTTATAGTGACCTTTGCGATATTAGGGGTTTATTTCACAAAACAAGTAAACGTTACAAACAAAAAACTTTGGTTAGTAAGCCTAATATCCGCATTATTTATCACACTATACAGCGGAACTATTGGTGCTTGGAGGAACTCTTAGAAACCCTCTAGAAGGTGGTGGATATGTTGGTGTTAATGTGGAGGGAGTTTTAATTTGGGGAACAATTTATGCGTTTATCTTGCTACCTTTGACTACACCACTGGCACGTCTGGTACTCCAAGCGTTCTTTGAATTACTTAAAAAATATAAAATAGCTTCTTGAACTCCCATGAAAATTAGTTCCTCAAGAAATGAAAAATGACAATACTTAGAAGCCCCCTACTTAATCGTTAAAAAAAAGAGGAGAGCGTAAATAAGTCTATGGATTACGGTTGACTGGATTAAGGTCAGTATCAGTATTGACACTTCCT
>NZ_JBIWEX010000061.1:0-1285 GCF_044762745.1 Psychrobacillus sp. NPDC096426
ATTACGCTCTGCTGCTACTTTTTCAAACGCATGTATATCAAGCGAGCTATCAAAACGTAGTAAGGTGAAATATGGACCTAATTGATCAAAAATAGAATGATCTTCTCCTAACCAAGTATGAGGTAAACGAGCACCTGGACGTGAAGTTGGCACATAATGAATAACCGATTCTTCTGGCCACTCAGCCCAATCATCCACAATAATGGATGATTGATCATATTGATAACCCAACACTAAACCTAAACTATGAAACTCCATTTTTTTTGTTTCATAAATATGATCCGCTAATTGCTTATGAGATTCCAATTCATCTTTTGCATTTGTCTCAAACTTCGCAAGGTCAGAAGATAATGTTTTCATGTTATGTGTCGCTGTTTTAATTACACGTTCACTAATTGGCCGGCGTTCTTCTTCATATGAATCAAGTAACTCTTCCCCACCCCACCCACGTAAGAAAGCTGATAATTTCCAAGCGATATCTACTGCGTCACCTAAACCAGTATTGAAGCCTAAACCGCCCCATGGTGGATTTAAGTGTGCTGCATCTCCTGCAAGAAATACACGTTTGTTACGGTAATGATTAGCAAGAAGCATACGTGCTGACCATGCATCTGTTGCGAGTACTTCTACCTCCACCTCTTCGCCGATCATGCTGTGAATATATTTTTTCGGATTTGCTTCACCATCTTCTTGCTCTACACCAATTATCATCATCCACCAAGTTTCATCTAGATCTAAACGACCCATTAGCCCTGGTGCAACATCGTTTACTACCCAATATTGAATGGCACGATCATGCTTTACTTGCTCTGCTAACCCTGGGGCTTTGAACACTACATTGAAGTTATTACGTGTTTCTACACCTCCTTCATAAACGAAGCCGATACTACGACGGACAATACTACGTGCACCATCACAGCCAATTAAGAACAAGGATTCAACTGTAACTGTCTCCCCTGTTTCGCTTTTTAACTCTGCTATTACTTTATGATCATCTTGCGTTAAGCTGAGAAATTCCCAACCAGTTGCAAAGCGAATATTTTCTGACTCGCTTACTTTTTCACGAAGTACTTCTTCTAGTGTAAATTGAGGAATGGATTGTCCACCTTCGGAATAAAGTTCTTTCGGCGCTCTAGAAATGGCCCAAGTATCATCAAAACGTACGATTTCTTTTCCTAATAAACTTGTACAGAAGCTGACTTCTTGGGACCATTCGGGCTTTAGCGCTGCCGCAGCACGAATATCATTTGCAATTCCTAAGCGACGGAAATGCTCCATGGAACGT
>NZ_JBIWEX010000062.1:0-1279 GCF_044762745.1 Psychrobacillus sp. NPDC096426
TTGTAACGTTGTAACCCAAGTTTTCAAGTCTTCGAACAGAATATCGTACAATCGATTGTTCTTTTTGCTTGTCAAAGTAATCTTCACCTAAGTCTACGTACATTTCTTTGCGTGTTAGGAGATAATAGGTGATTCTCAAAATGGCATGAGCGACTGAAATCCCTGCACGCTTTTTACCCTTTCTTGATGCAGTACGCCTATACAGGGCTCCCAAATAGGTTTTGGATCCTTTGACAGAATGAGCTGCTTCAATTAATGCCGATTTCAAGTACTTGTTTCCTTTTTTCATGTTGGTTGATTTCCTCTTACCCGCACTCTCATTATGTCCAGGTACTAATCCTGCCCAGGAACACAAGTGCGCCGAACTGGGAAATTGCTTCTCGACATCCGTACCGACTTCGGCTAAGATTTGTTCGGCCATTCGAGTGGCGATACCGGGAATGGAATCCAATCGCTCAATATCTTCTTGATGGGAGGATAATCTAGTAGCCACCTCGTCGTTTAACAATTGAATCTGCTCAGAAAGAAATTCTATATGGACCAGAATGGTTTTTAACATGAGACGTTGATGAGGATTGATATACCCCCGAAGAGCAAGCTCCAGTTCACTCTTTTTCTTCTTCATTGATCGACGGGCAAAGCTAGCTAGCTTCTCTGGATCGTCTTCGCCATCGGCGATGGCACGAAGCATATCAAGAGCTGAGACACCCATGATGTCGGAGACAACGGAACCTAGTTTGATATTCGCTCCTTCTAAAACCTTTTGAATCCGATTATGTTGTCTAGCACGCTCTTCAATAATACTTCGACGGTATCGAACTAACTCTCGTAGTTCTCGCTGATCTCGGTCTGGAATGAAACTTGCTTTAAGTAAACCGTGACGAAGTAGTTTTGCAATCCATTCGGCATCCTTCACATCGGTCTTGCGACCTGGTACTGCTTTCATATGTTGAGCATTGACTACTAAAAATTCAATATTCTCGGCTTCCAGTAAGTTAACTATTGGCTTCCAAAATACACCTGTACTCTCCATTGCCACGTGGGTACAACCATGCTCCTTGATCCAGTCAATCAGCTGTAATAGAAATACAGTCTTAGTGGAAAACGTTTGAATCTCCTTTCCTTTTGGTGTAATAATACAGGCAGTTATGGAGTCTTTATGCACATCCATACCGCATGCACGCTCAATGATTACTTCCATTGTAATCATCCTTTCTACGGCAACTAGTATTGGAGGCTGGTGCAATAACCAGAGTAGGATTAATCTCCCATGAGTGCT
>NZ_JBIWEX010000063.1:0-1252 GCF_044762745.1 Psychrobacillus sp. NPDC096426
TAATGGTACACTTAAAACAAGTACTTAAATCGGAGGTGTTTTTGCATGGGCAAAAACGTGTATACAAGTGAGATTAAATGGGCAGTCGTGAAAGATAAAATGAGCGGTCAGCTTACGACAAAAGAAATTATGGAGAAATACGGAATTAAGAATAAATCTCAAATCGAGACATGGATGAGATGGTATAGAGCAAATGAAATTCATCGTTTCGATCAACCGATCGGGAAGCAATATTCATTTGGGCATGGACCTGATTTTAAGAGTGAAGAAGAGAAGAAAGATACGCAGATGAACCATTTAAAAATGGAGAATGAGATTCTAAAAAAGTATTTGGAAATGGTAAAGGAGTTGAAAAACAGGTAGTTCTTCAAATCGTGGAAAAGTTTCGAAAAAAGTATACAGTAAGTGCTATTTTATCAGCTTTGGAAGTTCCACGTTCCAGCTTCTATCGTTGGTTAACTAAAGGTGTTGAGAAGGTTTTAACCATAGCAGAAGAAGCAATCATCGAACTATGCAAGAAGACGAAATACCGCAATGGTCATCGTAAAATAAAGGCATTATTGAAAAGAGATTATGGAATTAAATTAGACCGCAATACCGTTCAGAAAATCATGCAAGAGTTTCATCTTCAATGCAAAGTAAAGCAAAAAAGAAAATGGAAATCTCAAGGAGAGTCAGTAGTAATTGCCCCAAATGTATTGAATCGTAACTTTATAGCTAGTAAACCGAACGAAAAATGGGTAACAGATATTACGTATATTCAATATGGTAGCGTCACTTTATATCTTTCGACGATCATGGATTTATATAATAATGAAATTGTCGCTTATAAGCTTTACAATCATCAACAGACACCGTTGGTGATAGATACGCTTAAAGAGGCATTGATAGCTCGTGGAAATCCACAGGGAGTCATTGTACATTCCGATCAAGGGAGCGTTTACACATCATATGCGTATCAGGATTGCTTGAAGGAGAATCATCTAGTGAGTAGTATGTCCAGACGCGGCAACTGTTGGGATAACGCTGTTATCGAATCATTTCATTCTAGTTTAAAGACAGAAGAATTTTATTTAACTAAGTTTAATTCATTGAGCAATGTTTGCGTTGTACAACGAATTGACGAATATCTTCACCATTACAATGAAGAGCGTATCCAAGAAAAATTAGGCTACCTAACACCAAAAGAATTTGGAATTGCGGCAGCCTAAATAGGTGTTTTATATGTGTCTCATATCGCTAGGTCAGTTCA
>NZ_JBIWEX010000064.1:0-1048 GCF_044762745.1 Psychrobacillus sp. NPDC096426
GAGGCTGGGACAAAACCCACCTTGAAAAATGAAAAGCCCTGGAAATTTTACGAACAGTAAAATTTCCAGGGCTTTGTTTTTAGGCATTAAAAAAAAGGACATCTTCTGATAAAATTTAAGTACCACTACAAAAATTTATAGAAAGAAGTGTCCTTATGTTTAAAGATTATAACATGAATCAATTAATTTTACCTTTAGATTTAGCAGTTAAATTACAAAAAAATGATATTGCGTTTTCTATCCACCATTTAGTTGAAAGTATTCCGCATGAAGCGTTTAATGCCTTTGTTCGACACAATGGCTGCCCAGCCTATCATCCACGCATGATGCTTAAAGTTATCTTATGTGGTTACACCCAATCTGCATTCTCAGGTCGCAAAATCGAAGATCTTGTGAAAGATAGTATTCGTATGATGTGGCTCGCTCAGGGATATGAACCAAGCTACCGCACCATCAATCGTTTTCGCGTGCATCCCGATATGAAAGAACTCATTCGTCAATGTTTTGTACAATTCCGTTGTCAGCTCATACAAGAAAAGCTCATCGATCAAGAAGCGATTTTTATCGATGGTACAAAGATTGAAGCAAACGCTAATAAATTCACATTTGTCTGGAAGAAATCCGTCGAGAGACATCATACAAATCTCGTTGAAAAGTCCAATCAGCTGTACAACGAGCTGCTTCAAAATGAAATCATCCCAGAAATCGAGCGTGAAAGTGAAGAACAGCTTTCTATGGAGGAATTAAGACAAGTCGCGCAAAAACTGGATGAAGTAGTCGATGACTACACAAACAAAATAGATAGCTCAGTCGATGTGAGTGAACGCAAAAGATTGCGTAGCGAACGCAAAACACCGAAACAAATCGTGAAGCAAATCTATGACTGGGTTACGCGTAAGCAGAAGTATGAAAAGGATTTTGAGATTTTCGGTACACGTAACAGCTATTCGAAAACAGACCAAGATTCGACATTTATGCGCATGAAAGACGACTATATGCAAAACGGGCAATTAAAAGCGGGCTATAACGTACAAGTGGCGACCGAAGG